>NZ_JACIFT010000006.1:0-516 GCF_014197575.1 Rhizobium sp. BK538 | reverse complement strand
CGCACGGCAACGACATGGGCTTGCCGGAATCGACGGTCCAGCATGGAGACCTGAATATCTCCTGGGGCGCGGACAACAACAACGGCGGCATTGCCGACCGCTCGGTGGCCTTCACGGTTGCCGAAGGCCAGACAGGCCTGACGTCGGATGGCGTTGCGATCTACTACAAGCTGTCGGCCGACGGCACGGTTCTGACGGCGACGAAGGGGGCAAACGGCGCGGAAGTGTTCAAGGTGACACTGTCCGACCTGCACAGCGGCTCTTACACCTTCGAACTCAAGGGCAATATCGACCACGCTCCGTCAGGCCTCAATGGCGGCAGCAGGACGCTGGACTTCGGCTTCAGGGCGACCGACAGCGACGGTGACTCGGCCAATTCCAACTTCACGGTCAACGCCATCGACGACAGCCCGGTCGCCAATGCAGGCAGCACCTCGACCGTGGAAGACGAAGCGGTCAATGGCGGCAACAATGAAAGCGACGGCCTGTCCGCAACGGCCGGCGGTTCGCTGAACA
>NZ_JACIFT010000005.1:0-290580 GCF_014197575.1 Rhizobium sp. BK538 | reverse complement strand
AATATCGACCGCGAAGACGACACTGCTCCCGGCAAACGACAGCTTCGATGTTCAAAAAAGGGCTTGCATTTTACCGCGCGATTAGACGACAGCCTCGGGATCGAGATGGGTCGCGATCAGCAACAGAAAACTCGCGACCTTCTCCGCCGCCGTCTTGCGTCCGAGCGTCACCATCCAGTCCCGCGCTTCGTCCAGCTCGCGCAGCGTCTGTGCCATGAGGTGTCTGGCAAGCGCCGGGTTATTCTTGACCATGCGCTCCAGCGCAGCCTTCGGAACGCGACAGAGATTGACGTCAGAAGCCGCCTCCACCGACACGGCATTCTCGTCCGCATTCAGCCTGCCGAGAAGATCAGGCGCGAACTGCAAGCCGACGATTTGCTGGCGCCCGTCCTCCAGCGTCTTCGTAAGCTTCACGACCCCGCGGATCACGGTGGCGTAGGATTCGGCCGGCATCTTCTCGCCGACCAACTCATCGCCGGCTTCATGATTGACCAGGCGGGTATGCGCGGAAAGCGCTAGCAACTCGTCGGCGCTGAGTGCGCCGCACATGCCCTTGTGGCGAACCTCACAGCTCATGCAACGTACTGGTATGTCTGAATTATGTATGTCTTTGCGCATCAAATCAGCTCCGCGCAAAAACATAGACTACGGCCACCGCTGGAGAAACAGCGTTTTCTTGATTGAAATCAAAGTGTCGTCATCCGGGGCGAGCTGCGGCGGCTTTCTGTGGCCGCGACACCAAATTGCCGCAGCCCTCATTTGCCAATTGCCCGTGGAGCCGACCCAGTTATAGTGATTTCAGAAATTTCTGAAATTACAGATATAACGGAAACCGAGATGAACCTTCCGCCGCTTGCTCAATCCTTCGTCCTGCACTTCGGTGAAATGGGCTCGCGCTGGGGCATCAACCGCACGGTCGGCCAGATCTACGCCCTGCTCTACGTATCGCCATCGCCGCTCTGCGCCGAGGAGATCACCGACGCTCTTGGCATTTCCCGCTCGAACGTCTCGATGAGCCTACGCGAACTGCAGACCTGGAACCTCGTTCTGCTGAAACACAAGCCGGATGACCGGCGCGACTTCTTCACCACACCCGATGACGTCTGGCAGATCCTGCGGACGCTGGCGGAAGAGCGCAAGAAGCGCGAGGTCGATCCGACGCTCTCGGTGCTGCGGGAAATCCTGATGCAGCGGCCGGCAAGCGAAGCAGAACGCCACGCGCAAGAACGTATGAGCGAGATGCACGCGCTGATCGAACAGCTAACGCATTGGTATGAGGACGTAAAACAACTTGAAACCGAACGGCTTGCGACGTTACTCTCCTTAGGTGCGAAAGTGACGAAGCTGTTGGAGGCCAAGGACCGAGTCGTTTCGCTCGGCCGCAGCCGCCGGCCCAATCCTGCGAACAAGAGTTAGCGCTATGGGGAGTGCTTGCTTAGACGCAAAAGGAAAGCAGGCTTTCGGCAAGCCGGGAAAAACTGTGTCCGGACAAGGTGGCTTGCGAAAGGCAGCTGCCGTCCAGACCCTGGCATCGCTCATATGGATCCCGCAGGCGGCACTTCTCGCCACCGCAGTCGGCCGCATCGCAAAGGGCGGCGGCTTCGACGACGTCTTGTGGTTTGCCGTCTATATCGCGCTGCTTGGCATAGCGAAAAGCTGTCTCGAGGCGGCTGGCGGCCGCATGGCATTTCGCGCAGCACGCGCCGAACTGACGGCGCGGCGTGAACTGGCCGTCACAGCCCTTGCCCGGCGCTCGCCGATCGACAGCACAAGACCGAGCTCCGGCGAAGCCGCAAGCATCATCGGCGAACAAGCCGAGATGATCGTTCCCTGCCTCTCGCGCTTTCAGCCGGCCCGCTTCAAGGCAAGTGCCGTGCCGATGGTCATCCTTGGCTGCGTCGTCCCGATTTCCTGGATTGCCGCTCTCATTCTCCTTTTCGCCATGCCGTTGATCCCCGTCTTCATGGCGTTGATTGGCTGGCACGCGCAGGCTGCAAGCGAGAAGCAGCTGGCAGCAACCGGCGGCCTCAACGGCTTCCTCCTGGACCGCCTGCGTGGGATGGCGACCATCCGTTCACTCGACGCCGTCGATGCGACCGCAACGAGGCTCAGAGCCGACGCCCACTCGCTGAAGGCTCACACCATGGCTGTGCTGAAGATTGCCTTCCTGTCGTCGGCCGTGCTCGAGCTGTTCGCGGCCCTGGGCGTCGCGCTGGTCGCCGTCTATATCGGCTTTTCCCTGCTCGGAGAAATTCGCTTCGGCGCCTGGACAGGCGGCCTCGATCTGACGACCGGCCTCTTCGTGCTGCTGCTTGCGCCGGCTTTCTTCGAGCCGCTGCGCGAACTTTCGGCCGTCTGGCATGACCGCGCCGCCGGCGAAGCTGCGATCAAGGCGATCGATGCGCTGAATGCGGATGGCCTGATGCTGCCCGTTGCGAGCGATGCATCCAAAGCCGAAACAGCAGTCGGCGCCATCCGACTGGAGAATGTCAGCTTCCGCTATGGCAAGAACAGCAACACCGCCATCGACGACTTCAATCTGCGCATCCATCCCGGCGAGCACGTTGCCCTGCTCGGTGCCAGCGGCTCGGGCAAATCCACCCTCCTCGCACTGATCGCCGGCCACGCGACCTGCAAAACCGGCAGCGTCACCATCGACGAACAGCCGGCCAATCCGACCCTTCATGCCAAGGTTGCCTGGGTCGGCCAGAAGCCGCATATGTTTGCAGGCACCATCGCAGGCAACATTTCGCTCGGTCGGCCGGACGTTTCCATGCGGGCCGTGACAGAAGCACTCGATCTTGCCAAGCTCAGCCGCTTTGCCCGCAACCACGCTCTGCGTCCGCTTGGCGATGGTGGCATGGGAGTTTCCGGCGGCGAAGCGCTACGCCTCGCCATCGCCCGCGCCGCCTGCAATCGGGAAGCCTGCATCGTACTTGCCGACGAGCCGACCGCGCACCTCGATGCTGAAACCGCAAGCGAGATCACCGAGAGCCTGCTTGCCCTTGCCAAGGGCCGCACGCTTGTCGTCGCAACCCATGATCCGCGGCTTGCCGCGAGCATGGACCGGACCGTCCTGCTCGATCCCGAAACGACACGGGAGGCGGCTGAGTAATGAGCGCATCGCTTTCCAACCTCAAGCCGATCGTCAAGCTCTTCCTGGCCGAGCGCCGCCGGGGTTTGCTCCTCGGGGCAGCGCTCTCCGCGACCACGGTATCGGCAGGAATTGCTTTGCTCGGCCTCTCCGGCTGGTTCATTACCGCAGCCGGCATCGCCGGACTTTCGGCAGCAACGATTGCCACCTTCGACGTCTTCATGCCGTCGGCCGGCATTCGCCTGCTTGCGCTCGGCCGGACCGCCTCGCGCTACGGCGAGCGGCTGACGACCCATGACGCGACGCTCAGCGTACTCGCCGCTCTGCGCGAGCGCCTGTTCCGCGGATGGGCAATGCCCGGTGCCGCACGGGAGCTTGCTCGCCGGCCCGCCCGCCTGCTTTTCCGCCTAACGGGCGACATCGATGCGCTCGACTCCCTCTATCTGCGCGTGCTGGTTCCAGCCGGCGTTGCGGTCGCTGCGGCGATTGCCGCAAGCGTGGCGCTTGTGCTGATGCATCCGCTCTTCGGACTGGCCGTCGGCATCGTGCTGCTTGTCGCCGGTCTCGGCATTCCCTTCGTCGCCGGACGCCGGGCCATGAAGCATGCCCGCCGCCGCGCCCACGGCATCGAGGCCGTTCGCGCCCGCACCATTGATCTCGTCGCCGGCCAGACCGACTTGCTGATGGCCGGACGCCTCGACGCGCGGCGTGCGGCGATCGCAGATGCCGATCACTATGCCGCCGGCGCCGACGACCGCCTGAACCGCATCGAAGCCGGTGTCACATTCGGGTTCGGGCTTACGTCAACCGCCCTACTTAGCGGTTCGCTACTGGCTGTTGCAGCCCTGGCCGGAGCAGGCACGATCAGCCCGCCGGTCGCCGCGCTTGGCGTGCTGATTACCTTCGCCGCGGTCGAGCCCTTCGGCGCCCTGCGCCGCGGTGCAATGGAGCTCGGCCGAACCTTGCTCGCCGCCGGCCGCATCGCGCCGCGCTTGTCGGCATATGCAGGCGCGCACCGCAATGCTGCATCGGCTCCCGGCGTGGCATTTCGCCTGAACGAAGTGACCGCGGGATATGACGCGGAAATGCCTGTGCTACGCGACATTAACCTCGATCTGAAGGCCGGCGAAAAGCTCGCTCTAATTGGCGCAAGTGGCGCCGGCAAATCGACCCTGCTTTCGCTCCTGGCAACTGAAATGCGGGCCACTCACGGATCCATCGAATGTCTCAACGCCACGCTGCTGACCCAACGCACGGAGCTTTTCCGGGACAGCCTGCGCTGCAACCTCCAACTGGCACGACCTGACGCCGACGACCAAGTGCTCCGTGAAGCACTCGCCGCCGCCGGCCTCCTCCACGATATCGTCGTACTACCGCGCGGCCTCGACACGCCGCTTGGCGAAGGCGGCATGGGGCTTTCGGGCGGTCAATCGCGCCGCCTCGCCCTCGCCCGCCTCTTTTTGCACGACGCGCCGCTGTGGCTGCTGGACGAGCCGACGGAAGGCCTCGATGGCGCAACCGCGCGCGACGTCATGTTTTGTCTGGCGCAAAAGGCGCAGCAACGCTCGCTCGTCATCGCCACGCATATCCGTCGGGAGGCCGCGATCGCGGACATCATCGTAGTCATGGACGACGGGCGCATCACAGACGTTTCGCGCCGTGGAGAGGCGGCATTCGAAAAGGCTTTGAACCGGCTGAGACCGGACTGAACCACACATGACCGCCAGGCAATCCGGTTTGGCGGAACCCTTCGTACCCCGTGGGACCGTGGGAGAAAGACAATGGAACTAGACATCGTCGCGCTATCGCGCTTCCAATTTGCGCTGACTGCGCTTTACCACTTTTTATTCGTGCCTTTGACGCTCGGGCTTTCCGTACTGCTCGCCATCATGGAAACCGTCTACGTCATGACGGGCCGCCACGTCTGGCGGCAGATGACGAAGTTCTGGGGCGTACTCTTCGGCATCAACTTTGCGATCGGCGTCGCCACCGGCATCGTCATGGAGTTCCAGTTCGGCATGAACTGGAGCTACTACAGCTACTATGTCGGCGATATCTTCGGCGCCCCGCTGGCCATCGAGGGTCTCATGGCCTTCTTCCTTGAGGCAACCTTCGTCGGCCTGTTCTTCTTCGGATGGGACAAGCTTTCGAAGGTCGGTCACCTCGTGGCGACATGGTGCGTGGCGCTCGGCTCCAACTTCTCGGCGCTCTGGATCCTCGTTGCCAACGGCTGGATGCAGAACCCGGTCGGCTCGGCGCTCAATCCGCAGACGATGCGCATGGAAATCACCAGTTTCTTCGACGTGGTCTTCAACCCCGTCGCCCAGGCGAAGTTCGTCCATACCGTCTCAGCCGGTTATGTCTGTGCGTCGATCTTCGTGCTCGGCGTCTCGGCCTGGTACCTACTGAAGGGCCGGCACCTCGAAATCGCCAAGCGCTCGATGACGGTTGCGGCATCGTTCGGTCTGGCATCGGCGCTTTCGGTCGTCGTCCTCGGTGACGAAAGCGGCTACCTCGCAACCGAAAACCAGAAGATGAAGCTCGCCGCCATCGAGGCGATGTGGGAGACCGAACCGGCACCCGCCGCCTTCACCGCCTTCGGCTTTCCCGACCAGGAGGCACGCGAGACACATTTCGCCGTTCACATTCCTTGGGTGATGGGTTTGATCGGCACCCGTTCGCTGACGACGGAGATACCCGGTATCGACAAGCTCGAGCAGCAGGCGGAAGCCCGCATCCGCGACGGCATCAAGGCCTACGACGCGCTGATGCAGATCCGCGCTGCAGCAACGCCGGACGGTATCGCGCCTCAGGTCCGCACCTCGTTCGAGGAACTGGGACACCAGCTCGGCTACGCTCTTCTTCTGAAGCGCTACGTTGACGATCCGCGCCAGGCGACTGAGGCGCAGATCGCCCAGGCCGCGCATGATACCATTCCGCATGTGCCAACCCTCTTCTGGTCGTTCCGCATCATGGTCGGGCTCGGCATGTTCTTCATCGTCCTGACGGCGACCTTCTTTTGGCTTTCGGCACGACGGCACCTGGATAAGTACCCATTCCTGCTGAAGATCGCCGTTTTCGCGATCCCGCTTCCCTGGATTGCCATCGAAGCAGGCTGGATCGTTGCCGAAATCGGCCGTCAGCCGTGGGTTATCGAAGGCGTTCTGCCGACGGCAATGGCGGTGTCGAGCCTCGGCGCAAGCACGGTTCTGCTGACCATCGTCGGCTTTGCTGCGCTCTATACAACGCTCATCATCGTCGAGATGACGCTTATGATCAAAGCCATCCAGAAGGGACCGGAGCCGGACGACGAGCCGCAAGCAGAGCTTATTTCCGAAACCCTCGTTCCCGCTGCGGAGTGACCCGTCATGATCCTGCACGAACTGATAGACTACGAAATCCTGCGCTTGATCTGGTGGCTGCTTCTCGGCGTACTCCTGATCGGCTTTGCCGCCACGGATGGCTTCGATCTCGGCGTCGGCACGTTGTTGCCTTTCGTCGCCAAGACGGATACGGAGCGCCGCGTCGCCATCAACACGATCGGCCCTGTCTGGGAAGGAAACCAGGTCTGGCTGATCGTTGGCGGGGCCGCTACTTTCGCCGCCTGGCCGCCGCTTTATGCGGTGTCGTTCTCGGGCTTCTACCTCGCGATGTTCGCGATCCTGTTCGCGCTCATCCTGCGCCCGGTCGGCTTCAAGTACCGCTCGAAGCGCGAGAGCGCCCGCTGGCGCAACAACTGGGACTTCGCGCTGTTCGTCGGCGGTTTCGTACCGTCGCTGATCTTCGGCGTCGCCGTTGGCAACGTGCTGCAAGGCGTGCCGTTCCGCTTCGACCCGGCTGACATGCGCATCTTCTATGAGGGCTCGTTCTTTGGCCTTCTCAACCCTTACGCCCTGCTTTGTGGCCTGCTCTCGGTCGCCATGTTCGTCATGCACGGCGCTTCCTGGCTCGTCCTGAAAGCAAGCGGGCCGGTCGCCGAGCGGGCCAGAAGCTATGGCAGCCTCGCCGCGCTTGCCGTCATCATCCTTTTCGCGCTCGGTGGCCTCTTCCTGGCGCTCGCAGTGAACGGCTACAGCATCACCAGCGAGATCAACCCGGCCGGCCCGTCGAACCCTCTGCTCAAGACGGCCACCCACGATGGCTCCTGGCTGGCGAACTATAGCACCTACCCGTGGATGCTGATTGCGCCGACCCTCGGCTTCCTTGGTGCAGCAGCAGCCTTCCTCGCCCTCCGGGCAAAATGGGAAGTCGCTACCCTGCTCTTCAGCAAGCTCTCGATCTTCGGCATCATCTCGACCGTCGGTCTCTCGATGTTCCCGTTCATCCTGCCCTCCTCACTCGACCCGAGGTCGAGCCTGACGGTATGGGATGCCTCGTCGAGCCACACGACGCTGTTCGTCATGCTCGTCGTGTCGCTAATTTTCCTGCCGATAATCGTCGCCTACACCGCCTGGGTTTACAAAGTCCTCTGGGGCAAAGTCGACGAGAAGACGGTCACCGACAAGAGCGGCCACGCCTACTGAAGGAGAAAAACGATGTGGTACTTCGCATGGATCCTCGGCCTGCCTCTGGCCGCCGCCTTCGCCGTCCTCAACGCGATGTGGTATGAGTTGATGGACGACGAGGCCAAGAAGCGAAAGCAGTAGCGCTTAGTTCTCATTGAAAACAACGAAGGGACGCGCTTGCACGAGCGTGTCCCTTTGCTTTGAGCGATACCGAGCCGCAGAGGTTCAGTAGCTTGCCTCGACGAAAATCCGGGCCAGAGCTTCGACGCCGGCCTGATCCTCGGCGTCGAAGCGCGACGCGGTCGGGCTGTCCAGATCGATGACGCCAAGAATTTTACCATCGTGATGAAGCGGTACCACGAGTTCCGAACGCGACGCGGCGTCACAGGCGATATGCCCGGGAAACGCATGTACGTCCTCGACGAGGATCGAAGCCCCCTTTTCCACAGCCGTACCGCAAACACCGCGGCCGACCGCAATGCGGACGCATGCCGCCTTCCCCTGGAACGGCCCCAGAACCAGCTCGCTATCCGACTTGAGGAAGTAGAAGCCTGCCCAGTTCAGGTCCGCCATCATTTCGAACATCAGAGCCGACGTATTCGCGGCATTGGCGATCGTATCGCTTTCACCGTGCAGCAGGCCCTTAAGCTGCTGGCAAAGCTCCGCGTAGAAATCGACCTTGTTGGTGGAATTTATGGTCGCGGCTTGAAACATATCCGTTGTCGCTTCTGTTTGCGTGGTGAGCGTCGATATAGGGGCATGCATCCCGATTGCCAAACGCAATCGTGATGAGCAGGATCGACCTTCATCTCACTAGATGGTGATAGTTATCAGCAACCATCTTGTCGGTCGATGATCCGACTCTATCTAGTGCCCTGTCGCGACCTGTTGCGGATCGCGACCTAAGTCGGCCGGCAGCTGCGGTTTGCGCGCACGGCGATATCGGGCGACGGTTAGGTAAAGCGCCTGCCGCCCCTCATTGTTAGAGCATTCCGACGAGCGGAGCAGCTATTTCGGCAGAGCTGTGCAAGAAGTCATGAAACCGCTTCGGCTGGGCAGATAGATCCATTGATTTCAAGCAGAGGTAAGGACAATGACACCGGAAGACAGACGGGCGGTTTTCAGCCACCGCCAGATAGCGGCAATTATTGAAGGCATCACGCAGGAAGACGGCACCGAAGAGCCGATCACGGGAAAATCGCTTGGCGAGGCGATCCTCTTCGTATCGGAAGAAGCGGCGACCAGCGCATCCAGCGCCCATGTCATTTACGGCGACAACGGCTCGCTTAGCTACACCGATTGCCTGAGCGTTTACCGCGACTACGGCGTGGCTCTTCGCCAGACCCCTAATTAAAACAGCACTGGGCGCGAGCCGCGCCCAGTGCTCTTCCCCGTAAGCAGAAGGATGCAGTCGATATGGCGAAGCGAAGTGCAGGCCTGCTGATTTACCGCCTCCACGATGGTGGCTACGAGGTTCTCCTGGTTCATCCGGGGGGACCCTACTGGGCGAAGAAGGACATCGGCGCCTGGTCGATCCCCAAGGGCCTCGTCGACGAGGACGAAGATGAACTTGATGCGGCAAGACGTGAAGCCCGCGAAGAACTGGGCGTCGACGTCGAAGGAAGCTTTCATCATCTCGGGGAATACAAGCAACCCGGTGGCAAGATCGTTGTTGCCTGGGCCGTCGAGGCCGACATCGATCTGGAAGCAACTGCCAGCAATCGCTTCCGGATGGAGTGGCCGCCGCGCTCCGGCGTGATGGTGGAATTTCCAGAAGTGGATCGAGCCGAATGGTTCACGCTGGCGGATGCGGAGCGAAAGATCCTGAAAGGTCAGCACCCCCTGCTCGTGGATTTCCTCCGACGGCGCTCGCAAAGTCCCCTGGAGGCATATGCGAGCTGATAAATGATGACAGCCGGGCTTGCGATTGTGCATGGCAGCTATTCGCAATCGGCTCTCGCGTTGCCGCCGGCGGTCCGTAAGAGTTCAAAGACTCTCCTGCGGACGATTCTAAATCCATGACAGCCCATTCTTCGCCGCTGCGCGGTGTTCTCGTCGCGTTTGGCGCCTATGCCGTATTTGCCTTCAGCGATGCATCGATCAAGATATTGCATGGCGGGGTGCCCGCCTATCAGATCGCCTTCGTCGGCGCGCTATTCGGCTGCGCCGCGCTGCCCTTCATCAAAGGCAGAGATGACACCTGGCGCGATATCTTCAGAAGCACGAACCGCACGCTTTGGCTGCTGCGGTTCGTCTGCGGCGCAATCGGAGCAATCGCTTCGATCATCACATTCACAAAGCTGCCGATGGCTGAGGCCTTCTGTCTGCTGTTCCTTCTGCCGTCGTTCGTGACCATTCTGTCCGTCATCTTTCTCGGGGAAGACGTACGCTGGCAGCGCTGGGCCGCCGTCATCGTCGGCTTCATCGGCGTTCTGGTCGTGCTCCGTCCGGGCTTCCGCGATTTGTCGGTCGGTCATCTTGCGGCGGCGATCGGCGGCCTGGCTGCAGCAATCTCGATCGTCATCATGCGAAAGATGGGGCCGGCCGAAAAGCGCCTGTCGCTGTACGGCGCAGCCTTGCTCGGCACACTTGCCGTCAGTGGCATTCTGATGCTGTCGGAGATGGTTGTTCCAACCCCGCGCCAGTGGTTGTTCATCGCAAGCTATGGCCTGCTTGGCGCGGCCGGTAACGTGCTGCTGATGACAGCCGCGCGGCTGGCACCGGCAAGCCTGGTCGCCCCTCCTCAGTACAGCCAGATGCTGTGGGCGATCGGATTCGGATATCTGATCTTCGACGACACGATCGACCTGCCAATGGCTGCCGGCATCGTTCTCATTATCTGCTCGGGTTTGCTGACGCTGGCGCGTGAAAAGAAGCGTGGCACGCCCCTGCCGCGAGCCGTCGTTTCAGCCGACAACCAGGCGCCGCTTGCAACATCGACCGACGAGACCGGCGACGTGGAGCAACCAGCTCAATTGGCCGCGCACGCGATCCCCTAAGTGCTAAAAAACCGCCTTTGCCGGAACCGAATGACGTTGGCAAAGGCGGATTTCTATTTTTTTCAGAGTCTGGTGATCGGGACCGTTAGCGGCGCAGGACCGGGCAGCCGCGGATATTGCCGAAGCTGATTTCATCGGCGCCACGGCGCGTCCAGCCCTCGACGATCACGCGGCGAGGCGTGACGTCGACCACGCGGGCACGACGAAAGCCGTAGTCGCGCGCGATATCTTCTGCGAGCCGCGGGTCACACCCACGCGGACGCGGCCGCGGGCGATCATAGTCAGGCGGTGGCGGGCGATAGTAACCGGGAGGCGGTGGCGGGCGACCACCGCCAATGTAGACGTCTACCTGAGCGGATGCCGGTGCAGCTGCTCCGGCAACAGTGCCGGCGGCGAGCAGCGTCGCAAGCCCCGCCTTGGCCAGAAATTGCATCATCGAAAGTTCTCCATCGGGGTGCGGCAGAGCCCTTCCCCATTCGATACACTCTTACCGGCAAGGTCAGGTCCAACCTTTCCGGATCTGCGCATTCATATGCGATTCGCACAAAGCAGGGCGAAAATGGCGCGGCCAAGGCAAGCTGACGGCGCCATTGTGGACGACGCCAATCAGCGGCGGATCAAGGGGCATCCGCGAACGTTGGCGAACACCATCCGGTCCCAGCCCCGATAATTGCGGCCGGAAACGACCAGACGCCGCGGCGTGACGTTCGTGACGCGCGCGTAGCGCAGACCTGTCCAACGTGCCTTCTGGACAGCTTGCACGGGCGAGCAGGCATACGCGGGACGGTATTGGACATCGACAGCTGGTGCACGTCCCCATTCCGAAGCCGAGGCGGTCGGCGCCGCGAACGGGTTCGATGCCAATGCGATAAGGGCGGCAAACGAAGCCTTGGCGATGAAATGGGTCATGACACTACTCTGTGAACGGTTGCCTACATCTCCCACCCGGGATTGTGGTGACCATAACCCTCTGAAAATGAATGATCTTCGAACCGGCCGTTCAGTTCCGGTTCAGCCGCTCAGATGCAGCACGATCTCGCGCCGATGCGGCCGGTCGCGGTGTTCGAACAGGTAGATCCCCTGCCACGTGCCGAGCGCGAGCCGCCCGCCGACAACCGGAATGCCGATGGAAACCTGCGTCAACGCAGCCTTGATATGCGCCGGCATATCGTCCGGTCCTTCGGTGGTATGAACAATCCAGCGCATCGAAGGGTCGGAAGCGGGAGGCACCAGTCGGCGAAAGAACGCATCGAGATCGGTGCGGACGTCCGGGTCGGCGTTTTCTTGAATGAGCAGCGAGCATGAGGTGTGGCGCACGAAAACGGTCAGCAGGCCCTCGGCCGCGCCGCTGGCGCGAACAAAGGACGCGGCCTGCGCTGTAAATTCGTATAGGCCCTGGCCTCTGGTGGAAATGCTGATGACCTTCTGGGCCATGGCTACGATTCCGCTTACGTCTCTTTTACGAGACGTGGCGTTGAGCTGCCCTCATGTCAATGCCGCTTCTGCCCGCTGCTCAAAGCTGCAGAAAGGGAACGAACCCACCAAAGATCATCCGCTTGCCATCGAAGATCGACTTCCACGCGTCGCCTTGAAGACGAGGGTCCGCCATCACTTTCGTCATAATGTCATCGCGCTCCTGGCGTGAGCCATAAACGATCCAGGAAAAAACCACGACTTCGTCGTCCGCCGCCTGCACAGCGCGCGGAAACGAGGTCAGTTCCCCATACGGCACGTCGTCGGCGATGCATTCCACAAACTCTTTTGCGCCGTAGGACTTCCATACTGCGCCGGTCGTGGCGGAAAAGGCCTTGTACGCCTCAATGTTCTTCTGCGGTACGGCCACGACGAACCCATCGACATAGGACATGTTTTTCTCCCTTTTTACGTTGTTGCAAGTCCAAGGACAGACGGAGTTGGCTTGGACCGACATCCCTCCTCAAGTTAAGATTAGGCAGCATCGGCGATAGGCAAGTGAATTGCCGCCAACTTCCGATCAGGAATAATTCGCTGCCGGTTGTCGGCAAGCCTCCTCTTTCAGCGTCCTTGCCACAGATTAAGCGCCAGGAGGACGACCGATGCAGAAGATCACACCTTGCCTTTGGTTCGATAACCAGCTCGACGACGCCATCAGCTTTTATAGGGCGATATTCAACAACGCCGGGGACCCGCAGGTGAAGCGAGGCCCGGATGGAAAGGCATTTGCCGCGACGTTCGACCTGGAAGGCCAGCAGTTCATGGGTCTGAACGGAGGTCCTCAGTTCAGGTTCAGTGAGGCTGTCTCATTCTTCGTTCGTTGCAAGGATCAGGCGGAGGTCGACTACTACTGGGAACGGTTGCTCGATAGCGGCAAGCCGCAGCAATGCGGCTGGCTGAAGGACCGGTTCGGCGTCTCCTGGCAGATCATACCCGACGCTTTGATGCGCTATCTCAACGATCCGGACGCGGAAAAGGCCATGCGTGTGCAGGCCGCGATGATGCAGATGGTGAAGATCGATATCGCGGCGCTCGACGAAGCCTATGCAGGCTGAGCGCTGGACATCTCGATAAGCCGGGCCCGATCCTTCGCCTGTATCTCGGCCTCCTGGCACTGCGTGGTGACGCGCAGGCTGCGGAACTGCTCTACGAGAAAATCGACGAGCGCCCGAACTGCTGTCGGCAGACCTCGCGTTGCGGTGAAGACAAGGTAGATCGTCGCCTGGGACATCTGGTGATTGGGCAGAAGGCGCACGAGCCTGCCATCGCGAATTCCCTCGGCGCAGATATGGTCGGGCAGAAGCCCGACCCCTACCCCGGCGTATATCGCTTCCAGCACGGCCGCGACGCTGCGGCAGCTCATGCGCGGCTTGTGCTGATGCCGGTATCGAGTGCCATCGGGTCCGGTGAACTCCCAGACGTCCCAGTCCTGCCACTCCGTCAGCGGCCCGGCAAACGACACCGTCGGAGCGTCGACAAGACTTTCGACACCTTCGATGGACGGCAGCGAACTTGCAACGTTCTGGTTCGCCACAAGGATCAGATCCACCTTGCTGAGCACGCGCATCGTCAGTTCGGAGTCCGTCTCTTCGGCCAATTGCGCGCGAACCGCGAGATCGAGGCGCTCGTTGATGATGTCGACCCGTCGATCCGTACTGAGTATCTGCAGCTGAACCTTGGGGTAACGGTTGAGAAACGCCGGGATCATGGCGCCAAGCGAGCCATCCAGCAATCCGTGAGGCACGCTTATGCGAATCTGCCCCTGCGGTTCGCCGGTCGCATCGTTGATGGCCTTCGCGGCACGATCCGCTTCACGCAGTATGTTTTCGCAGTGATTGTAGAAGGCGCGTCCGATTTCCGTCACGCGGAATCGATTGACCGTCCGCTCCAGTAGCCTGACGCCGAGTCTTGCCTCCAGCGCTGTTATGTGCCGACTGAGCTTCGATTTCGGCATGTTCAGCACCCGCCCGGCGGCGGAAAAGCCATTGTGACGAACGACTGCGGCAAAATAGACGAAATCGTTTAGATCCTGGAAAACACCCTCTGCGTTCAGCATCGGGCACCCCTTTCAGATAGGCCTGCGACCGTTATCGCTTACCGTTACTAAGGGGTAATGCCAACCGCATGGAACGAGAATTCGTTCCAAATTTGGAACACTGCGTTCCAATCGGTGCCCTTCAATTTGGCCTCCGGCGGGACTATCTGCGCTGAGATTTCCTTTGGCACCATTGCAATGATGGCGTCAGACGCGCTCCTGCGAGCCCCTGAGAACAGCATGACGATCACTATGCGCCGCACAAATGCGGCGCAAAGGAGTCGTATGATTAAGTATTTGATATTGTTACATAAAAACAACACGACACATCAAAGAACTGTCGCAAACAGGGATTTTGCTACCGGGAGAATTGATAGATTTAATCAAGGATGAAATTAAGGCTTCAGCGGTTCGCTGATCCGCCAGCCGAAAGGCAAACTATCGGAACGGCCCCATCTCCCCTGGCGGCGGTTCAATCGAAAAGGAAATGGATTTCAAATGAATATACGGATGGCATTGTTGACCTCCGCCGCAGCGTTTGCTGCTGCGTCCTCGCCGGTCTTTGCTGCTGACGCGATCGTTGCAGCAGAACCCGAGCCGGTTGAATACGTCCGCGTCTGCGACGCGTACGGCTCAGGCTACTTCTACATCCCCGGCACCGAAACCTGCCTCAAGATCAATGGCTACATTCGTTTCCAGGTTGACGGCGGTCCGGATGAGAAGGGTACGTCCGACTGGAACGCCTTCACACGCGCCCAGGTACAGTTCACCGCCAAGAGCGACACGGAATATGGCCCGCTGACCGGCGTCATCGTTTTCCGCAACAACGGCGACAACAGTTCGACCAGCACCATTCTGGATTCGGCATACATCGATATCGCCGGCTTCCGCGCTGGTCTGTTCTACTCGTGGTGGGATGACGACCTTTCTGGCGAGCCGGACGTTCTCTCCAGCTTTGAAACGCTGCACAACTCCATCCGCTACCAGTATGAAAACGGTGACTTCTACGCCGGCATCAGCGTAGACGAACTGGAAGACGGCTACTTCAAGACCGGCGAAAACCCGAACAACGTCGGCATTGCCTTCGGCGTTGGCGGCAAGGCTGGCGTAGTCAGCTACCAGGTGATCGGCGGCTACGACACCGACAACGAAGAAGGCGCTGTCCGCGGCATGCTCTTTGCGGATATCGGCCCGGGCACGCTCGGCCTGGCAGCTATCTATGCGTCTGGCCCGAACTCCTACTACTCTCAGTCGGAATGGACGGTTGCCGCCGAATACGCGATCAAGGCTACCGACAAGTGGACGATTACCCCGATGGCCCAGTACTTCGGTAACTACGTCCCTGATCTTGACAACTTCCACGGCGATTCTTTCGACGGTCTGGGCGATGCCTGGAAGGTCGGCATCACCGTCGACTATCAGATTGTCGACAACCTCTACGCCAAGGCAACGGTCGACTACACCGATCCGGACGACGCCGACGAAGTGACCAAGGGCTTCTTCCGCCTGCAGCGCGCGTTCTAATTCAAAATCCCGGCGCCCTGGATCAGCCTTGGGCGCCGCCCAGTATTGCGTTTTCTGATCCGATTGACCTCCGATCAGTTACGGGGACTGGTCCGGTTTCCCTGCCGGACCGTCCTTGCTTTTCCTCCCAAGCATGCCACTGCTTCCGCAGCAAGATATCTCGATCAATGGGGTGCAGGGCCCGAGCGGTTCCGATATCGAACGCTGCGCTCACCTCGATGGGCGCTTGCGCCGCACTAACCCGGGAACTCCTCGAGAGAGTCCACCCGATCGGGGTAGAAGGCGAGATGCTCCTTGATCTCGCTGACCGCAGCATACGGATTTTCATAGGTCCAGATCGCATCCCCGGCGATGTCACCACCCGAAACGATGTTGAAATACGAGGCCTCCCCCTTATAGGGGCAATAGGTATGGTGGTCACTTCGGGTCAGAAGCGCCATGTCGACATCAGCGCGCGGTATGTATTGCACGGCGGGATAGGACGCTTCCTGCAGCGTCAACGCGTTGCGACTGTCGGCAATGACCTGACCGCCGAGCTTTACGACGACGCGCGCCGGATTGGGCCTGACGGTAATTGGATGATCGGGACCGGGTATCTTCATCGGTTGCGCAGACATCGGCAGCTCCTTTCGGCCAGAAACCAGATATAGGAACCGACGTGCCGAATTTCATGAGCCGGTCAAACGAAAGGAATCGCGCATCCGAGTGGCGAATCTGTGCTCATCGTATTGTGCCTTGGCCACGTTCTACCTCGCCATCGTCGCCCGTCGCTGAAACAACCCAAGCCCAACGACCGCCGCCAGCACGCAGGCGACGCCGGCGACTTGGTAGAAATGCAGCGGTTCACCGAGCATCACGAAGGCCATAAGCAACGCCGAAACCGGTGCGACTGCGGTGAAAAGCGAGGCCTCAACCCCACTCACACGCTCCGCCCCCGCATACCAGAGAATGAAGCCGGCAACAGTCGGCACCAGCGCGTAATAGATCACCGCCGACATTGCACCGGCAGGCAATGCGCTTGGCACGCCCTCCGCCAAAAGTGCCGCGACCATGGCGACAAGGAAGCCAATCCCCGTCATCAACGCGGATTGTGTCAGCGCCGGGATCGATGAACTGAGGTTCTTGTTCAGGAGGATGAACAGGCTTTCACAGATCACGGCCCCGAAAACCAGCGCGTTGCCAAGCAGGGATCCACTGCCTGCGCCGGGCGAAAGAGCAATGAAGAGAACACCGGTTGCCGCCAGCGCGATCGCCAATACCATCGATGAATGGGGTCGCTCGCCCAGAACCGCAACGGAAAGCGCCCCGGCCACGACCGGCAGCGTCCCGATGATGACACCGGCGTCGGCGGCGGTCGTCAGCTTCAGGCCGGAGATCAGCAAAGTCGTGTAGCCAACGCTACCCGCCCCGGCTTGAACGAAGAGGATAATCCAGTCCCGAAACGGCAAGTTTGGCAAGCGCGTCCGGGTCATGCGCATCAAAAGCACAAAGAACGGGAAGGCTGTGGCAAAGCGCAGAGCTGTCGCCGTGAACGGCGGCATGCCTGAAGCAATCACCCGACTTGCGATCACCGTGCTGCCCACTGTGATCATCGCCAAAGTCAGATAGAGGTAACCTTGCAAATGTCGCTGCATCGTCTTCTCCCGTTTGCGCAGAAGAAAGACGAAAAACGTCTGGCAATCTTGTATGAAATTGCAGCGCGGTCAGGCGACCGCATTTGCATAGGCGCGCGGAGAGACCCCATATTTCCGGACGAACACCCGTGTCATATGGCTTTGGTCGACGAAGCCGCTGGCAAGGGCAGCCTCTGCCAAGGGCGCGCCGCCGGCGATCAGGCGCCTGGCAAGATGGATGCGGCGCTGAACCAGATAGGCATGAGGTGTCAGGCCGGTCGCCTTGGCAAAACCGCGCAACACCTGGAACCGGCTGAGCCGGCTTGCGCGGGCAAGGTCCGATAGACAGATCGCCGCAGTCGGATCGCAGTCGATCATTTCCTGCGCGGTTGAAATGGACTGAGGACCAACCTGCCCTTCATTCGGCACGACCTGCGCAACGACACGCGCGACGATTTCAAGGATGGCTTCCTCATGCTGCATTCGCGGTTCCCCGGAACTGGTCACCAGCCCAAAGGCTGCCTCGAAGTGCGCGGCAATCGCTTTGTCGTGCAATACCGGATGCGGAATCTCGACAGCCGATCGCCGTCCCTCCGTGATCTCCGACACATTGGCAGCGATCATCTCGGGATCGAAGTAGAGTATCCTCCACGACCTCCCCTCGCCGATCGGCGAGCCATCATGCACTTCGTTCGGGTTGACCGTGATGATATCGCCGGCACCCGCCTCAACCATCCCGCGGCCGCTCAGGGACTTTTGCGCACCTGACGAAACCAGCCCGATGCCGAATTGCTCATGCGTATGGCGCGCGAAGCTTTGGTTGCTATCGGCAGCCACCGCCTCGATGCCGGGAACGACCGACCTGAACATGCGAAATTGACTGCGGGCCATGCGTACGCTTCCAGACGTGACACCTTATAGTGCCAGCCCAGACGACTGAAATCAATGCAGCGGCAAGTCAGCCGGACGCCGCGAGCGCGTCAGCGATCAATGCTTATTGGCTTGGATCAATGAATCGTTTCGCGAAAATCGTCGCTGGCAAGAATCGCAAAGACATCCTCAAGCGCGGCGACCAGGATGTCAGTGAGCTCGTCCCCGCGATTTTCGACAAAGGCAGCCTTGGTTGCCTCATCGTGTAATTCGAAGAAGCGCTCGATCTCATTCGACATCTCATTGTCCTTTCACGCGCCACCGACATGTGGCGATGGACAAAGCTATCCCGGCTGTCTTGTGCCGAACTTGTGAACGCTAGTCCATCGGGAAGCGGCGGCGCGCCCATTCGCTTCTCGGAACTGGATTGCCTACAGCAAAGCCGAAGGATTTCACCTTTGTCGCCCCGTCGTCCACCTCGCAACGGAAGCGAACATCGTACCACCGACCAGATGCCCGAAATGCGTTGCTGGCTTGAAGGACTGTACCCTTTGAAAGACTGTAGGACGGCAGGATTTCTGGCCGATATGCTGGAGATCCATGTATCAGTTGCTGTCGAAGCTCAGTGCTGCAAAGCTCCGCCACACGGGCACCCCGCGGCAGATCGCCCATTGCGGTTCTCGCCACCGGATCGTTGGTCATCTTCTGCGAAAACAACGTCTTCGCCTCCGTCAGTTCGATGGGCTTGTCCGCCTGGGCGGTTGCGGTCGCATCGGGCTTTGTTGAGTTGGGCGGTTTTCCCTGCTCGAAGCTCGTCTTGGCCTCGCTTTCGGCTCCCGCGGCAGGGCCGTTCTTCTCGGCATGGTTATCGGCCAGGTCGACCTGCGGGAGTTCGACATCCTCCGGAACCGGATTGGCGGGTGGCTCCTTGCTTTCGGGTGCCTTGGCTGCTTCCGCCATTTCCTCTGGCTTCGTTTGATCTTCTTGGGGTTCCGGCCTGGGCTCTGGTGAAGGCTTCGGCGTATCCGATTTCACACCCGCGACGGACGCATCCCCCTCCGTCGATTTTTCTGGTCCTGTATCCTTGTCGCCAAATTCCGCCACTGGGCGCAGCGCCGACAGGGGCTGCGCCTTGCCAGCCTGTTCCTTGGACTGGGCTTCGGGCGGCTTTTCCGGTGGCTTCTCTTCCGGCGCTTTTGCCTCCTCCGCCGGAGGCGGCGGTGGTGGCGGAGGCGGTTGCTCGGCCTTTGCTTCCTTTGGCGGTTCCGCAGGCTTCTCGGCCGGCTTTTCTTCTGCCTTCTTCTCCTCCGGTTTCGGCTCCTCGGGCTTGGGCTCTTCCGGCATCTTCAGTTCCGGCGGCTTTTCCTCGGGTTTCTTCTCCTCCGGCGGCGGCACGAGGTCGACGCTGACAGTTTCCTCCTCCGGCTGGGGAGCAGGCACGGGCAGCTTCACGAGAAAGAAGGCGACGACGGCAAGGTGCAACACCACGGAGGCAAAGATGCCCCAGCCGAATGCTCCCCATTTTTTTGCCGAAACCTGCTGCATGCCTACGAACGATGCCCTACGCCACGCTACCGATGTGGCCTTTTAACAAGGCATCATCAAGCCATAAAACAAAAAAGCCTCGCGCTCCACGGACGCAATGCGTCAGCGCAGGACATGATCCACATATTTGCCAGCAGCAGGCCCGGCAGCCCGACAAATCAGCCCAGCGAACCTATGATCTCGCGATAGGCGGCCTCCGGAAATGCCTTCAATGTCCGCGTGCGCACATTGCCGGCCATTCCAAGAGACAAGTTAAAACGGGCCATCACGGCATCGTCAGGTGCCTCGCATACGGCGACTAGGTCATGATCGCCCATCGTCAGGAAAAAATTTTGGAAGGAGCCACCCATATCGCCAAGCAGCTTCTTTGCCGCGTCCAGGCGCTTTGTCGAGTCGCGAACGTTGCGAATGCCCTGATCCGTCCAATTGATAAGCACGATGTAAGTGGTCATTGCACACCTCCCACCGGAGGGTCTCGGCCCTACGCAACAGGCTATGGCGACCTTCGCTCATGCGCTGTGGTCAGTCCTGTCCCCCGTGGAGCGTACCTTACTCCTGTCCCCATTTGACAACAAGGAACACCGTGGTCCGCGGATGCGCGCCAAAGGAAAAGCCGGGCACAAGGCCCGGCTCTCGGATGCGCTTGGTCAAAGGTGAAAACTTAGCTGTCCAGGAACGAGCGGAGCTTTCTGGAGCGGCTCGGATGCTTGAGCTTGCGTAGCGCCTTCGCCTCGATCTGACGGATACGTTCGCGGGTGACCGAGAACTGCTGACCGACTTCTTCGAGCGTGTGGTCGGTATTCATGCCGATGCCGAAGCGCATGCGCAGGACGCGCTCTTCGCGCGGCGTCAGCGATGCCAGAACACGGGTCGTCGTTTCGCGCAGGTTCGCCTGGATGGCCGCGTCGATCGGCAGAAGCGCATTCTTGTCCTCGATGAAATCGCCGAGGTGTGAATCTTCTTCGTCGCCCACGGGGGTTTCGAGCGAGATCGGCTCCTTGGCGATCTTCAGAACCTTGCGGACCTTTTCGAGCGGCATTGCGAGCTTTTCGGCCAGTTCTTCCGGCGTCGGCTCACGGCCGATCTCGTGCAGCATCTGGCGCGACGTGCGGACGATCTTGTTGATCGTTTCGATCATGTGCACCGGAATACGGATCGTGCGGGCCTGGTCGGCGATCGAACGGGTGATCGCCTGACGGATCCACCATGTCGCATAGGTCGAGAACTTGTAGCCGCGACGGTACTCGAACTTGTCGACCGCCTTCATCAGGCCGATGTTGCCTTCCTGAATGAGGTCGAGGAACTGCAGGCCGCGGTTCGTGTACTTCTTGGCGATGGAGATGACGAGACGAAGGTTCGCTTCGACCATTTCCTTCTTGGCGATGCGTGCTTCGCGTTCGCCCTTCTGCACCATGTGCACGATGCGGCGGAATTCCGAGATCGAGATGCCGGTTTCCGTTGCGAGATTCTGGATCTCCTGGCGGATGTCGCGGATCGTCGTATTTTCGCCCTTGGCGAATTCCTTCCAGCCGCGTGCGGCCAGATTGCCGATCGACTTCATCCAGTTCGGATCAAGCTCGGCGCCCTGATACTGCTCAAGGAACGAGTCACGCTTGACACCGTAGGATTCAGCCAGACGCAGCAGGCGACCTTCGTTCTGAACGAGACGCTTGTTGATGTCATAGAGCTGCTCGACGAGGGCGTCGATGCGGTTCTGGTTCAGCGACAGAGACTTGACGGCCTTGATGAGCTCATCTTTGAGTTCCTTGTAGCGGCGCTCCTGGGCGGACGACAGGGTGCCGGTGGCAGCAAGCCGCTGCTCGACCTGCTGGTCCTGAAGCTTGCGCAGCTTCTTGTAGGTCTCGGCGATGATGTCGAGCGTCTCCATGACCTGCGGACGCAGTTCCGCTTCCATAGCGGCCAGCGACAGGTTGGACTCGTCTTCGTCTTCTTCTTCCTCTTCCGGAGGCAGACCCTCGCCGCCGACATTGGTGATGTCGTCGTCGCCGGAACGGACGCGGCGCGTCTTTTCCTTTTCTTCAGCAGCCTTTCGGTCGGCCTCGATCTTCTCGGGGCTCTGGAACTGCGGCGCAGCCTTGGCCTCCGGGCCGGAATAGGTCGTTTCGAGATCGATGATCTCGCGAAGCAGCGTCGTGCCTTCGTTCAGTTCGTCACGCCAGATGATCAGCGCCTGGAACGTCAGCGGGCTCTCACAGAGACCGCCGATCATCGTTTCGCGGCCGGCCTCGATGCGCTTGGCGATCGCGATTTCGCCTTCGCGCGACAGAAGCTCCACCGAGCCCATCTCGCGCAGGTACATGCGCACCGGATCGTCGGTACGGTCGGTCGGCTCTTTCTTCTTGGCGGTCGCAAGGGCGGTACCGCCAGAAGGGGCCAGTTCGCCGCCTTCGCTTTCGTCGTCGGAGCTGGAATCGTCGTCGTCGCCACCGCTGGCGCCGGCCTCTTCGGCTTCCTCGTCCTCGATGACGTTGATGCCCATATCGGACAGCATCGACATCGTGTCTTCGATCTGCTCGGACGTCACTTCTTCGGACGGCAGGACAGCATTCAGCTCGTCCATCGTCACATAGCCGCGCTTCTTCGCGGCCTTGATCATCTTCTTGACCGCGTCATCGGAAAGATCGAGAAGAGGGCCGTCGGTGCCGCCGTCGCGTTCGACTTCCGCTTCTTCGTTCTCTTTGACCTTGGTTGCCATTTATGTCGTCGCCTTCCTGACGCTATTCAAACTCGCCGCAGTGAACGGCCGCACGCAGCCGATACGCCGCATACGACCGTCTCGAATCACCTAGTCCCACCTAACGGGATGAGATTTAATGCCTGATTAACCACGATTGCCGGCGACGGACGACAGAGCTCAAAAGTCATCATATGTCCGGCCATGGTTGTGCGATCCGCCCTTGACCCAGTTCACCGCTTTCCAAGTCGAACGGTGATTCCCATATTTTTTGTTCTCGTCAAGCTTTTCTAGCAAAAAAGCCTCAGAAAACCCGGAAAAAGCCTTATCCACAGGCCCGGAACCGCTCAAGCGATTGCCAAGCATAGATAGGATGTCACCACAAGAAGACAAGAGCAGCAGGCATTCTTCTTGAACGGCAAAGTTGCCGCCAAGATTCGTCTGCCCGCCGCCAGTTGTTCAATCCGGGTCGAAAGCTTAGTGAGACTGCCCATCCCAGGGTTGGATCTCTAGACTTGCAAGATCGACAGCAGGAATGCAGCGGACGTTGATGCACGCCATCTCGGCGCCATCAGGCATTTTGGCTTCGGCGAAAGGAGCAATGCCGCACGTGTCGCAGAAGCGGTGCTGAATGGTGCGCGTATTGAACGTATAGGTCGACAGGGTCTCACGCGGCGTTTTCAGCGTGAACTTGTCGCGCGCAACGAAGGCGAGCAGCCCTCCGCGCCGTCGGCAAAGTGAACAATTGCAATCAAGGGCGGAGGTGAACTCCCCGTCCACTTCGAATGCGATTTTGCCGCAATGGCAGCTTCCCTCGTAAATCATAAGTCCCCCTCAGTTCCAATCCATGACCACCTTGCCGGAGTTGCCGGAGCGCATCGCCTCGAACCCCTCCCGGAAGTCATCGATGCCGATCCGGTGCGTGATGACAGGCGACAGATCCAACCCGCCTTGCACGAAGGCAATCATCTTGTACCAGGTCTCGAACATCTCGCGGCCGTAGATGCCCTTCAGGTTAAGCATCTTGAAGATGACTTTGTTCCAGTCGATCTCGAAGCCGGCGGGTGCGATGCCGAGGATGGCGATCTTGCCGCCATTATTCATCTTGTCGATCATGTCGCGGAACGCCGGTGCGGCGCCCGACATTTCCAGTCCGACGTCGAAGCCCTCGGTCATGCCGATCGACTTCATCACATCGGCAAGGTTCTCCTTCGAGGCGTCGACGACATAATCGATGCCAAGCTTGCGGGCGAGGTCGAGCCGGTGCGGGTTGATATCGGTGATGACGACCTTGCGCGCCCCCGATCGCTTGGCGACCAGCGCCCCCATGATGCCGATCGGCCCAGCGCCGGTGACAAGCACGTCCTCGCCGACGAGATCGAAGGACAGCGCCGTGTGCACCGCGTTGCCGAATGGATCGAAGATCGCGGCTATCTCGTCGGGAATATCATCCGGGATTGGCACCACGTTCGCCTCGGGAATGCAGACGAACTCTCCGAAGGAACCGGGGCGGTTGACGCCGACGCCCAGCGTATTGCGGCACAGATGCCCTCTACCTGCACGGCAGTTGCGGCACTTGCCGCAGACGATATGTCCCTCGCCGGAGACCCGCTCGCCGACATGATATTTCGTTACCGCCGAGCCGATCTGTGCGATCTCGCCGCAGAATTCGTGGCCAACCACCATCGGCACCGGAATGGTCTTCTGCGCCCACTGGTCCCAGTTCCAGATATGCACATCGGTGCCGCAGATCGCGGATTTTTTCACCTTGATCAGCACATCGTTCGGCCCGACCTCGGGAACGGGAACATGCTCCATCCAAAGCCCGACCTCCGGCTTTGCCTTGACCAGTGCCTTCATCATGTTCGACATGATCCTACTCTCCCAAACCCTTTAGATGACACCGAGTTCGCGGCCAGCTTCCGCGAAGGCTG
The DNA here is from genome assembly GCF_014197575.1 of Rhizobium sp. BK538. NCBI lineage: Bacteria > Pseudomonadati > Pseudomonadota > Alphaproteobacteria > Hyphomicrobiales > Rhizobiaceae > Rhizobium > Rhizobium sp. BK538. The sequence goes on along the minus strand of NZ_JACIFT010000005.1, from coordinate 266,293 downwards.
CGATCGTCCGCTCGACGTCCGCACGCGAATGCGCGGCCGACATCTGCGTGCGGATGCGTGCTTGCCCTTTCGGCACAACCGGGAAGGAGAAGCCGATCACGTAGACGCCCTTTTTCAACATCAGCGCCGCCATGTCCTGCGCCAGCTTGGCATCGCCGAGCATGACCGGAATGATCGGATGCCCCTCGCCCGCCAACGTGAAGCCGAGCTTCGTCATCGCGGAGCGGAACAGCGTCGCATTGGCCGCCAGCCGCTCGCGCAGTGCATCGCCATTCTCAATGAGATCGAAGACCTTGAGGGACGCCGCGGCGATCACGGGCGCCAGCGTATTCGAGAACAGATAGGGACGCGACCGCTGGCGGAGCCACTCGACCGTTTCCGCCTTGGCCGAGGTATAGCCGCCGGAAGCACCGCCGAGCGCCTTCCCAAGCGTCCCGGTGATGATATCGACCCGGCCCTCGACCCCGCAATGCTCCGCCGATCCGCGCCCGTGTTTGCCAACGAAGCCGACGGCGTGGCTGTCATCGACCATGACCATCGCGCCATACTTCTCGGCCAAATCGCAGACGCCCTGCAGATTGGCAATGATGCCGTCCATCGAAAAGACACCGTCGGTGGCGATCAGCTTGAAGCGACTGCCTTGCGCCTTCTTCAGCTCTTCCTCCAGCGCCTTCATGTCATTGTTGGCATAGCGCAAGCGCTTGGCCTTGGAGAGGCGCACACCGTCGATGATCGAGGCATGGTTCAGCGCGTCTGAGATGATCGCATCTTCCTCACCGAGCAGCGTTTCGAACAGGCCGCCGTTAGCGTCGAAACACGAGGAATAGAGGATGGTGTCTTCCATGCCGAGGAAGGAGGAAATGCGCGCCTCGAGCTGCTTGTGCTCCTCCTGCGTGCCGCAGATGAAGCGCACGGAGGCCATGCCATAGCCATAGCGGTCGAGCGCCTTCTTGCCCGCTTCGGCAAGCTCCTCGTTGTCGGCGAGCCCGAGGTAGTTGTTGGCGCAGAAGTTCAAAACCCGCTCGCCTGAGGTAACGGCGATTTCGCCTGCCTGCTTCGACGTGATGATGCGCTCGGACTTGTAAAGCCCGGCGTCCTTCAGTGCGGCAAGTTCGGTGCGCAGGTGGGAGAGGAATTGCGAGGTCATTGAATGCCCTTCTTGTGATGTTTCCCGATGCCCTGCACTAGCACATAGCCAAGCGCCTGTCTTGCCGTCCTCAAGCCTGGTTTTGCGGACGCAGATCGTCAAATCATATCCACTGTGTGGATTGACACAGATCAGAACCGGTCAGCGTCCACGACGGGTATCCGAGGCGCTTGTGATGAGCATGGGCGCCGTGCCGGCGATGACAACATTCCAGGCGATCTCGGCTGCATGCTCGACAAGCGGCCGACGCTGGCAGATCGAGCTGCTCCTTCGCGAGGCGCTCTAATGTTCGTTCCGCTGGGGTTTCAGTGGCACATCATTGTTCCCGACCGGCAGCATGGTCTGCAAGACCCCGTCGCGCCGGACAAGCGCATGAAACAGCGCGGCCGCAAGATGCAGCAAGACGAGCGCGAAAAAGGCAAAGGCCAGATAGAAGTGCGCGTTCCACAGCAGTGTGTGCAGGCTGTTGCTCTGCGGCAGGATCGCAGGAAGCCGTATCTGACCGTAAAGGACGATAGGATAGGCGCCTGCAGACATCATGGCCCAGCCAATCAGCGGCATGCCGATCATCAGTGCGTACAAGGCAAGGTGCGACAGGTGCGCGGCGAGCTTCATCGGCTCGGGAAGATCGACAGGCAGCGCCGGCGCGCCATAGATAAATCGGACCACAAGGCGGATCAGGGCCAGTACGAGAATTGTGATGCCGAGCGTCTTATGGGTGGCCAGCAAAGGGGTGTACTGCCGCCCGATCGTGGACACCATCCCGACGCCGATAAAAAGCATTGCCAGAATGCAGATTGCCATCAGCCAGTGCAATGAGCGCTGAAGCGCGGTGAACTCGGTGTTGGTGCGGCTCATGGCTTTGTGCTCCCGGCGGTTCGAGGGTAGTAACTCGCTTCCGAAGTACGCAGGTCATAAGACTTGGCATAAGCTGCCGAGCGCGCTGCCGGGAACGGATCGTCGGACACCTTGATGCCATCAGGCAAGACGGTCGGATCGAAGTTGATGTCGCGGCAAGGGCCGTCTGCCTCCACCTCGATCTTCTGCACGACCAGCGTGCCGGCCTGAACAGTTCTGCGCTCCGGTGGCCACGCCTTCGTCGGATCCGAGGTTGGGTCCGATGGGTCGGCTCGCGTTAAGACCATCGTCCAGCGCTGCGGCGCCTTGCTGACGCGGTCCATGATGTCCTCGTCCAAGTGGTTGGGACCAAGCTTTTCCAGGTCAGGAGCGGAAATCGGCGTGACCTGCGCCTGCGGCGTCAGCGACCAGCGGACAGCGTGGTCTGCGCCGGCGCCATCGGTAAAGATGAAGGCGTTGAGGCTATTGAATGCCACTTCCGCGTAGCTGGCGGTCCACGGCGCAGTCGTTGCCCACTTGCCGAATGCCGCAAATTCCGGATGCGCTGCGGCGAAAGCTTTCATGACCTCCGGATCCTTGCTCTTCGACGCTTCGAGCAGCTCGTAGAACGCCTGAGGCGTGGCGACCGGAAAGATTGGCGGATCGATCATGGCCATGCGCCAAACGTCGCCGTCGGGGGTCGAAATCTGAACCCCGATCCCCCGCACGCGAACCGTGGCGTCGGTTGCACTCGGGTCAGGCGTACCAAGATTGAATCGTCCGACAACCGGATATTGCCCAGCAACGAAAGCGGTCGCACGGGAGAGAGCCGTGCCATTCCCGTTCGCTTCAAATACGCCGGTGAAACAGATGCCTTTTGCGTGATTTCGCCGATGGCCAAGCGCCGGCCCATCGGGTGGCGCCAGCGCACCGACGAGCTTCGTCGGGGTGAGACGCCCGGGCGAGAACCATCCTGCAGTGTAAGCGAACGCCCCTGCTCCGATGGCGACCACGGCAGCGATGATGACCAGAGATCCCAGATGAGAATGCGGCTGCGATTGCGACGGGTCAGGCATCCAACATTCTCCGCTGTTAACTTGCGCGTTCAAGGCAATGTCTGTGGGATGTTTTCACTCTCTGCGCCGACGGTTGCTGGAAACGATGGCGGCAATGGCAAGCTATGGACCGAAGGCAAAAGGAGGCACCATGCGAACAGTGCATCGCGGGATGCCTGCATGTGTCGTGGCATGGAAGATGCCATTGTTAAAACGTACGGTCAAACCCTAGCCGTCGTGGCTGAGGATCACGTCTAGAAACGCATCTCCGTAGCGCTCGAGTTTCGGTTGGCCGACGCCCGAGATGGCGAGCATCTCCTTGTGCGTGCGCGGCCGCTCGGTCGCGAAGGCAATGAGCGTCGTACCGCCAGTGAGGGTTGGCAGCGGAACCTTTTGATCACTCAGCGTTTCTAGGAACATGATAAAAACCCTACTGATCGGCGGATTCATCTTGCTTCTGGTCCACGGTATCGGAAACGGGCAGGAAATTTCGGCCCAAGCCGTCAACGATGCAGTGACAGCCAGCATCTCCGACCAACCGGCAGAGCGATCACCGCAGCCGGACCCGGCCCTCGTCCACCTTCAGGTTCTCCTGGATCGAGCGGGTTCGTCGCCGGGCGTAATCGACGGGCTCCCCGGGGAGAACCTGACGAAGGCTGTCGCTGGCTTCGAAGCAATGCAGGGTTTGCCCGTCGATGGGAAGCCAGATCCGGAGATGGCCAAGCGTTTGAACGATGATCACCATGTCATCGGACCCTATGTGATCGCTCCGGATGACGCCGCGGATTTGGTCGAGAACATACCGAAGGACTACGCCAAGCAGGCTGAAATGCAGCATCTTGGCTACACCAGCGTAGCTGAGAGGCTGTCAGAGAGATTCCACATGGACACTAACCTGTTGAAAGCGCTGAACCCTGAGAAAAAATTCATCCCGGGCGAAACAATTTCGGTCGCGGTCATAGGTGCGCCGAAAACCGGGAGCGTTAAACTGATCGAAGCGAGACGCAAGAGTGGTCAGGTGATCGCATATGCTAAGGACGGATCCATCCTGGCCGTATATCCCGCCACTATCGGCAGCGAGGACAACCCCTCTCCCACTGGGCGACACAAGGTTATTGGCGTCGCTCGCGATCCAAAATACGTTTACAATCCCAAGCTCAACTTCCAGCAGGGCAAAAATAAAAAGAAACTTGAACTGCCAAGCGGCCCCAATAACCCAGTCGGAACGGTTTGGATCGACCTCTCCGAGCCAACCTATGGCATTCACGGAACTCCGCAGCCCAATCTGATCGACAAGGCTGGCTCACACGGATGCGTCAGGCTTACCAATTGGGACGTCGAGGAACTCGCAAGCATGGTGAAACCGGGGGTAAAAGTAGACTTCCGCGACTGAACGGGGGCGCGCCCCGATGGACTTCAGCCTGGAACGCACCGGGATCGCTCCCCGTCCCCATTGAACGACTGAATCCCGAACCGCTTCGTCTGGCCTTGTAGCCGCCAGCCGGAATAGCAGTCGCGGACGATGACGTCTGTTGAAGGCCACAACCGCATGCCCACAGGATTTTGCCATCCCGTGGACATCGTATGAACAATAGCAAGATAGGCGAAACGAGGATTAGCAAAGCAAAGACTGGAGATCGAAGCCCCTCGACGCGTCCCAAAACAGCTGGCACCATCTCGAAGACGACGCAGGAAACCACGGCGATGAGCATGAATGCGGCAGTCCGCATGAGCAGCAACACCTGGCAAACGTCCCTCGTCGGAATCTCGAAGCATCCTTTGAAAGCCTTATCGATGTCAGGAAGCGGGGAAACCTCAGCTTCTCGCGGCATGCTTCATGCGAATCGTAGTATCCCTACGCCATGAGTTTTCTTCGTACAAAAACGCCATCAGCCCCGGAACCTTTCGCAAGGCATTCAATGATGCCTGCTGCCAGCCAACGCTCCGCGTCTTGCGCACTGTTCGACGACCGCGCTTCCCCCGAGGAAGTGTTGAAACGCGTCTGGGGGTACGACAGCTTCCGTGGAAAGCAGGCAGACGTCATTCGCCATGTCATGTCTGGAGGCGATGCGCTCGTGCTATTCCCGACGGGCAAGGGCAAATCCCTGTGCTTCCAGATACCCGGTGTTTGCCTGCCGGGAACGACCATTATCATCTCGCCGCTCATCGCGTTGATGAGGGATCAGGTTGAGGAGCTGAAGTCGCTGGGCGTGGCAGCCGAGTGCCTTTGGTCGCAGCAATCCGAAGAAGAATCCCGCCATGTCCGGTCCAGTCTGCGAGCTGGCAAGATCAAGCTCCTGTATGTAACGCCGGAGCGCGTTGTGATGCCTGGCTTTGCCGACCTGTTCGGAAGCGTGCCGATTTCCCTGATCGCTATCGACGAATGCCACTGCGTCAGTTCCTGGGGACATAATTTTCGCAAAGATTACCTTGGACTTGGCAAGCTCAAGGAGCTTTACCCCGATGTCCCCAGAATTGCGCTGACGGCGACCGCGGACGCTCATACACGGGCTGACATCATCCGGCAGTTGGAACTGGATGACGCCGTCGTTTACATGGATAGCTTCGACCGCCCGAACATTTCATACGAGATCGTGGAGCGGGACAATGCCAGAAGTCAGCTCCTGCGCTTCCTGAAGCGGCACGAGGGATCGAGCGGGATCGTCTATTGCCTATCGAGGAAGAAGGTCGAAGAGACCGCTGAATGGCTAAACGGTCACGGCATCAAGGCCAAAGCATACCATGCCAAGATGGATCCGACCGAGAAGGCAGCGAACCAGGACGCGTTTCGTTTAGAAGAAGACCTTTGCCTCGTCGCGACCGTGGCCTTTGGGATGGGCATCAACAAGCCGAACGTTCGCTACGTGGCGCATGTTGACCTCCCCTCTTCGGTCGAAGCCTATTACCAGGAAACTGGACGCGCAGGTCGCGATGGTCTCCCGTCTGAAGCCTTCATGATCTACGGCATGGCGGACATCGTCCAGCGTCACCGCATGATCGACGAAGGCGAAGCGACGGACGAGATCAAGCGCATAGAACGGGCGAAACTGAACGCCCTTCTCGGAATCTGCGAGACGGCGGGATGCCGGCGAAAGGCGATCCTTGGCCACTTCGGCGAAGCGGCGTCCGCGCGGTGCGGAAATTGCGACACCTGCAACCGGCCGGTCGAAACCTGGGATGGCACCGCAGCCTCTATCAAAGCATTGGCGGCCGTTTATCGAACGGGCGAGCGCTTCGGCGTAGCTCATCTGATCGACGTGCTGACCGGCAACTTAACGGATCGCACCTCGAAGTTCGGCCATACCGAGATGCCCGTGTTCGGCGCAGGAAAAGACCTTCCGGCCAGAACCTGGCAATCTGTGTTTAGACAGTTGCTCGCCCATTCCTTCATTTCGGTCGCCCATGACGAGTTTGGAGCCATAAAGCTCGATCAGTCAGCTCGTGCGGTCTTCAAGAAGGAAATCAACGTTGTCCTGCGCAAGGATTACCGGGAAAAATTTGGCAAGGGGGCCAAAGGTAGGGCGCCGCAGGCAAAAAGGGGTACTGGCCTGTCTGGTCGCGATGAGCAGCTCTTCCAGGCGATGCGAGCGGAACGGATGTCCATCGCCAAGGAAATGGGCGTCGCTCCTTATGTGATTTTCCCGGATACCACACTCATCGCGTTTGCAACCGAGCGACCGACGACAGATCACGAAATGTTGTCGATCTCAGGTGTTGGCGCGACCAAGCTCGAACGATACGGCCGCCGGTTTATGGAAATCATCTCGGATTCGGAATGACGTGCCGCCCGCCGTCGACTGTCTGTTGGCGGTTGTCGGCACAGCGAGGAAGCTGAAGCCGAACGTCGCGTCCCCGATCTGCCGAACCCATCAATGGCTCGCCGCTCCCTTGACGCGGCCGGAAAGCACGCCGAAACCATCGATGATCGCTTCCTGGTTCTCAAGGCGAAGCCCTTCGAAATGGACCTCCTGCAAAGCGCGCATCAACTGGTCGATCACCTCGCCGTTGCCGGCTTCGGTCGCCTCGGCGATCTCACGCTCAAGCTCGATCTTCTGGAAGCGCAAAGCCTTGGCACGCTTATGGAAGGCGAGCGCCTGCCGATACCCCTCCCGTGCATCCTCCATTGCCGCCTCCGATGTAGCGATCCAGAGGCGAGCATTGCGAATCTGCTGCTCAAGCCCCTGCAGCAACGGACCGAAACCCTGCTCTTCCATGCGCTCCTGCAGATACTCACGCGTCAGATGCGGCCCGGCAACGGCCGCCGCAGCCCCGAGCATGACGGACCAGAGCCGCTGAAGCTCGCGGTTGTCGTAATCGATCGAGGCGATCTCGTCATATTCGTCCTGCATCAAGGCCGGATGGTTGATGACCGTCAGCGCCAGCACGCTCTCTCGCAAGGCAGGTGTTTCCTGATGGCCACGAACCAGACCGGAGCGGGCCAGCCGATCGGAAATGCCGCCGCCGGAAAGGCGCGGGCCGCGCGCGCCATCCCCGCCACGGCCGCGGGATTGGCCGGCGCCGCGATCGAAGCTTCGCCGCTCATTGCTACGATTCTGGAATTGCGGCTGAAAGAAGCCGTTCAGCCGGTCGCGCATGTCCTGCTGGTAGTGACGGCGGACATTCTCATCGGCAATGACGGCGACGAGCTGCTTCAACCGCGCTTCGAGCTCCGCCTTCGCTTCAGGCGTCTCGAACTGCCCAGTATTGATTTCACGGCCCCAGATCATCTCAGCCAGCGGCTTGGCCTGGCTCATCACCTTGTCGAAGGGCGCGCGCCCCTCGTTGCGCACCAGATCGTCCGGATCCTTGCCGTCTGGCAGCAGGGCAAAGCGAACGGTGCGCCCTGGCTTGATATGCGGGAGCGCCAGATCGGCTGCGCGATTGGCAGCGCGAATGCCGGCGCCGTCGCCATCAAAGCAAAGCACCGGCTGCGGCGTCATCTTCCAGAGGAGGTCGAGCTGATTCTCGGTCAATGCGGTGCCAAGCGGCGCGACGGCATTCTCGACGCCGGCCTGATGCAGCGCGATCACGTCCATATAGCCTTCGACGGCGATGATCGTGCCCTCGCCGTTGGCGCCCTGCGTCGCCCGGCGGGCGCGCGCGAAATTGTAGAGCACATTGCCCTTGTGGAAGAGCTCCGTCTCGTTGGAATTGAGATATTTGGCCGGCGCGTCCGCAGACATGGCCCGCCCGCCGAAAGCAATCACTTTCTCGCGGGACGACAGGATCGGAAACATGATGCGGTCACGGAAACGGTCATAGGAGACCGGCACGTCGGGACCGTGGACCACCAGACCACAAGCCTCGATCTGCTCCTTGGCAACGCCCTTGCCTGCCAGAAACTCTTTCAGGGCATTGCGGCTGTCCGGCGCGAAGCCAAGCCGGAACGTCTCGATCGTCCGCCCCGTCAGCCCGCGATCGCGCAGATAAGCGCGCGCCCGCGCACCGTTTGCCGTTTGTAGCTGATCCTGAAAGAACTTGGTCGCGAGCTCCATCACGTCGAGAAGCGAGGTGCGCTCCTTCTCGCGCTTTTCCATGACCGGATCGGCAACCGGCATAGCAACGCCTGCCATATCGGCGATCTGCTGCACGGCCTCCGGGAAGCTCAACCCCTCCAGATCCGTCAGGAATCGGAAGTGATCGCCGGTGACGCCACAGCCGAAGCAGTGGTAGCGCCCCTTGCGGTCCTCGCAGTGAAAGCTCGGCGACTTTTCGCCGTGAAACGGGCAACAGGCCCAATAATCGCCGCGAGAGACGTTGGTCTTGCGCTTATCCCAGCTCACACGACGACCGATCACGTCCGAAATCGGCACGCGATCGCGTATCTCGTCGAGAAAGGAATTGGAAAAGCGCATCTGAACCTCTTAGCTGGGTCCATATAAGCAGGTTCATCGGCACATGCCACGGCATTTGGCCAAAGGACGCGCTATTCACAGGGCCTTCGTGGCTTGAAAAATCTCCAGGAATGCGCGTTCAAAAATACGTTACCGCCCCTGCGACATGGGGTGCGACACTGAAAGCCGCAACCCGCTTTTTGCGTGTATGCCAGACGAGCGTGCCGGCCACTCATTTTTTGCCAATCGTCAAAAATCGATGACGGAACAACAGCTTCGCAATTGCTCGAAATGATGATTGCCCGTCGCAAAGCCACAACCTCAAGCACGAATGACACATCTAAGGCAGCCTCCGTCGCCAATCATTATTTTTTTGTAATTTGAATCACTTGCCGCGTCGCAATAACTTCAGAGCCAACACAGCGATCCCCGTGCGAGGCACCATCCCTACCCCCGGCGCCGCCTCGCAAGGGTGTCTTTGCAAGTACCTGTTGGCTTGGATCTCGGTCCTGCGTTGCCACCGGAAGCAAAGAGCAAGAAGGCAGGAGCACCCCCAGCTCCTGCCTTCTTTAATTTCACCCAAAGGTTTAATTTTTGATATTTCCGCCTCCACTATCGGCCGCGGAAGGCATTGACAGTTATCGTCCGATGCCTAATGAAAGCGACCTATCGGGATGGTCGCATGCCACATAAAGTTGAAGATTTTTTAGAAAGCGACGCCTTCTTCGTGGCCGTGCTGCATTGCGCCCGCGAAATGCTGTCGATCTATCGCGAGAGCCCGCGCATCGCATCGATCTTTGCCGCGCAACAGCGCTGGCTGATGGCCCATGCCGGCTTCGCCCTTCATTTCGGCTACCCTGGCGAACCGAAACTCGGCCTCTATTCCGGCCGTTTCATCGCCTTCGTCGTGGCCAACAAGATTGCCAGCCGCAACACCGCCGCAGCCTTTATCCAGGAAATGCTTGCATACCGGTTCCTTCGCCCGGTCGAGAGTACCAGCGACAAGCGCACGCGCCTGTTGGAGCCGACGGAAACTGCCCACGAGCACTTTTTCAGGTGGCTCGCCACGCATCTTTTCATTCTCGACAGTCTGGACGGCAGCAATCGGCTGGACCGAATCAACGCCGACCCGGCAGCCTTCTCCAAGATACAGCCGCTGATTTCCAAGGCGATCATCGATAGCGACGCCGTGCGCGACCCCGGCGCAACATACAGTCTGTTCAACTGGGCCAATTCCGGCGGCCTGATCATGGACTACCTCATGAGCCGCATCGACACCTTCGATCGCAGCTCGGAGCGGGCCTACATCGGGCCGCTGTCGCTCAAGGAAATCCGTGACCAGTTCATGATCTCCAACACGCATCTGAAGCGCCTGCTGACGCAGGCGTCCGAAATGGGAAGCGTGGGCTGGACCCAGCCGCCCTATAAGGGCGACACTTGGATATCGCGCGCTTTTGTCATGGAATATTGGGGATATCAGGCGGCAAAATTCGCGGTTGTCGATGCCGCCGCAGAGGCGGTCCTAGGGCCCGCCGCCAGGAAGACGGCGAGCCTGCGCTGATCAGTTCAGCTGTTCCTTGACGGCGCCGGATGCCTTGGAGAAGTCCATCTGGCCGGCATAGCGCTCCTTCAGAACGGCCATCACCTTGCCCATATCCTTCGGGCCCGCCGCACCGATCTCAGCGATGATCGCGGCGATGTTGCTGCGCACTTCGGCGTCCGAAAGCTGCTTCGGCAGGAAGTCCTGAAGCACGCCAATCTCGGCACGCTCCTTCGCGGCCAGTTCGGGACGCGCGTTCTCCTCATAGATCTTCGCCGATTCGTCGCGCTGCTTCACCATCTTGGCGAGGATCTGCAAAATCTCGTCGTCACCAGCCTCTTCCTTTCCGGCGCCGCGATTGGCGATATCCCGGTCCTTGATCGCTGCCTGGATCAGGCGAACGGTCGAAAGCCGTTCGGCGTTCTTGGACTTCATGGCATCCTTGAGGGCGGCGGCGAGTTGATCGCGCAACATTGTAATCACTCCTGTTTGAATGCCGCTTCATAAACCACGCGAATGCATGGGATCAAATAAATTGCGGAAACAGGCGGCAGAAAGCGCGAGAAAACCGGCAGAATGTGCGGTACAAAGATTGACCTCGCGCAATAGCGTGGCTATTTACCGCCACCTGCACCAAAAATTCGTGATCAGGCCTGAGAGCGCGTGCCTTGCCGCGCGCATATGCTTGCGAACCAAATGGCCGGCCAACGTTGCCCAAGGACGTATGGCTGCCGGAAACGGGATGAAGATGACCGCAACTGCACCCTGGACAACCGAAAAGCCGACCGCCCTGCTCGTTCTCGCAGACGGAACCGTCATCGAAGGCAAGGGCATCGGCGCGACCGGCAAGGTCCAGGCCGAAGTGGTCTTCAACACAGCGCTGACCGGATACGAGGAAATCCTCACCGATCCCTCCTACCTCGGCCAAATCGTCACCTTCACTTTCCCGCATATCGGCAACATCGGCACCAACGACGAAGACATCGAAGACCTGACGCCCGCGGCACGCCACGGCGCCGTCGGCGTCATCTTCAAGGCCGACATCACCGAGCCGTCCAACTACCGCGCTGCCAAGCATCTCGATGCCTGGCTGAAGGCCCGCGGCATCATCGGCCTCTGCGGCGTCGACACCCGCGCGCTGACGGCCTGGATCCGCGAGAACGGCTCGCCGAACGCCGTCATCGCCCACGACCCGAACGGTGTGTTCGACGTGGAGACGCTGAAGGCGGAAGCCAAGGCCTGGAGCGGCCTCGAAGGTCTCGACCTCGCCAAGATCGCCTCTTCCGGCCAATCCTCGCAATGGGCGCAGACCCCTTGGATCTGGAACGAGGGCTACGGCGAGCTCGCCTCCGAAAATGCCAAGTATCACGTCGTCTGCCTCGACTATGGCGTCAAGCGCAACATCCTGCGCCTCTTTGCCGGCCTCGACTGCAAGGTCACGGTGATGCCGGCAACGACGAGCGCCGAGGACGTGCTGGCCATGCAGCCGGACGGCATTTTCCTGTCGAACGGCCCGGGTGACCCGGCTGCGACAGGCGAATACGCCGTTCCCGTCATCCAGAAACTGATCAAGACCGACATCCCGGTCTTCGGTATCTGCCTCGGCCATCAGATGCTGGGCCTCGCCCTCGGCGCCAAGACCGAGAAGATGCATCAGGGCCATCACGGCGCCAACCATCCGGTGAAGGACCACACCACAGGCAAGGTCGAGATCGTCTCGATGAACCACGGCTTCGCGGTCGACACGAAGTCTCTGCCACAGGGTATTGAGGAGACTCACGTTTCCCTCTTCGACGGCACCAACTGCGGGCTACGCGTCGCCGGCAAGCCGATCTTCTCGGTGCAGCATCACCCGGAAGCCTCCCCGGGGCCGCAGGACAGCCACTACCTCTTCCGCCGCTTCATCAATCTGGTGCGTGCGAAGAAGGGCGAGGAAGCCCTCGCCGAGCGCTGAGACACAGCCGTTCCAGCAATTCGAGAGCCCGCTTCCGAGCGGGCTTTTTCTTTGTTGAGCTGTTGCGCTCAACGATGGCTGCGGCCACGCGATATCCGTTTGAATAGTGTCGAGAGTGCTGATTTACTGACCTTCGGTCAGGGAGGCAGCCATGAGATGCTTAATCCTAGCAGTTGCGTGCTTGCTCCCGACGGTATCTCTTGCCGCCGGGCCCGTGAAGGTCGATGCAAAGGATTACAGCTGCGCTCAGCTTGCGCAGATTATCCGCCAATCTAAGAAGGTTTATGTGCGCCTCGGCTTCGGGGGCCGCAACTTCCGCTATCCGCCGGCCCAATGCGGGCCTGGAGACAAGCTGAGTACTGCCAGTTTGCGGGACCGCACCGGGCGACAGTGTCTCCTGGACTACGCCTGCATCAATGATCCGATGTCGATGTATAACTACTAGCAGCGGCAGCCGCGCCTGAGGGTGAGAGGAGGCTCGCCGAGCGACCGTCCATCTCGCGCGGTTTGAATGCCCGCTACCGAGCGGGTCTTTTTGTTTTGGCCTATTGACCTCAACTTAACTTGAGGAATTACACCCGCCTCGTGACATCCAGGCAAAGGAGACAAGGATGAACGGAGCGTTTTACCGGATCGACAAGTTTGCTGTTCCGGAGGCAGCGCGCGAGGAGTTCCTGATGAACGTGCTGAAAACGCACGAAGTCTTGCAGGCGCAAGAAGGCTTCATCAGCCATCAGGTGCTGGAGCAGGTTTCAGGACCAGGCGAGTTCAACTTCGTGACGATCGCACAATGGGAAAGTGCGGAGGTGATCGACCGGGTAAGGGCCGTCGTGCAGGCCGCCCACCGTGCGCGAAACTTCGATCCGCAAGCGCTATTCGAACGGCTCGGCATTCGTGCCGACATCGCCAATTATAAGCCGATCGCGGCTTGATCCGAATTGGCCGGCTAGGCGCCGGCCATATCCTTCTCGCTGCGCAGAAGCAGGTAGAAGCGTCCGCAAAGCATCACGGCTGCCGCCGCAAGCCCGACCAAAAAGCCGAACCAGATGCCGATACCGCCGAAGCCAAGCGGGAACGCAAAGGCCCAGGCAAGGAAGAAGCCGATCGGCCAATAGGCAATCAGTGCTAGGATCATCGGCACGCGTGCATCCTTCAGCCCACGCAGCAGGCCATTGGCGATTGCCTGGAGGCCATCGACCAACTGAAAGAGCCCTGCTACGACGATCAGCGGCCCGGCATAGGCAAGCACCTGCGGCGCCTCCGGCAGCTTCGTATCGAGGAACCAGCTTCCCAGGAACTCAGGAGCGGCAGCAAACAGGATGCCACCGGCACTGGCGATCAGGCAGGCGATGACGACCACTGCGATCGAGGCTCGAACGACGGCGGTGTAGTCGCCCTGCCCGTGCGCCACACCAACCCGAACGGTTGCCGCCTGCGACAAGCCGAGCGGGATCATGAAGGCGATCGAAGCCCATTGCAGCGCGATACCATGGGCCGCAAGCTCGATCGTTCCAATATGCCCCATCAGCAACGAGGCAACCGTAAAGAGGCTTACCTCGGCGAGGAGCGTCACGCTGATCGGCAGACCGAGACGCGCGACCTCCCAGAATGCCTTCCAGTCGGGACGCCAGAACCGCACGAAAATCTCGTAGCGTCGCGTGTCCTGCCTGCTCTGCACATAGGCAACGATAAACAGGAAGCCGGCAGTCTGCACGGCGACCGAAACGATCGCTGCTCCTTCAAGGCCCATTGCCGGAAAGCCGAAATGGCCAAGCACCAGCGCATAGGCGAAGAAGGCATTCAGCACCAGCATCGCGATCGTCACGTTGAGAACGACCGCCGCTCTGCCGATCGCACTGACGAGCGAGCGCATGACGTTGTAGAGCAGGCCCGGCAACACACCGAACTGACCGATCAGGATGTAGCCATGCGCCAGTGCCGCCACTTCGGGCTTCTGCCCGGCGGCGAGCAGTATCCGCTCGGAGTTGAAGAACGCCGGCAGCATGATCACCCAATAGGCGAGCACGACCCAAAGACCCATGCGCAGCGACCGGCGCACGCTGACGACGTCGCCCCTGCCGTAGGCCTGCGCAACCATCGGTATGACCGCGATGGCGAAACCCGAGCCGAAGACGAGGATCGTGAACAGGAACTGCGCCGAAAGCACCATTGCGGCAAGATTTTCAGCGCCGAGGCGCCCCACGATCATCACGTCGGTCGTATGGATGCCGAGCTGAGCCAACTGCGCGCCGATCAGCGGGATTCCGAGCGCCAGCGTGGCGCGGAAATGCGCAGCCCAATGGTTATCGGTTTTCGGCGCAAGCTTGCGCGCGTCGATCGGCGTGTCCATGACACTTTTCCTGTGATTGAATCGGCAACGGCCGCAAGTTGCGGCAAAACATCAAGACGGCTTAGATCAAAGCCCCGCAAAGAACTACTCAAAACTATGCAAATGATGAAAAATTCATCATCGCATCACGAATTCTGATGGCTCATTCGGCTGGCTGCCCGACGACGTCTGCGGCCCTGACCGTACGCACCTTCGCCAAAAACACGATGGCCGCGATCAGGATGATGATCGCCGACAGCAGATACGGCGCTCCGGCAAACGGCACCGGCGCTTCTGGCCTCGTGAAGTAGCCGAACAGCTGCGTAAAGATCAGCGGTCCGACAATCGTGGTGATGCTGCTGAGGCTTGTAAGCGCCCCTTGCAGCTCACCTTGCGCCGACGGCGGCACTTTGCCGGCTGCTATGCTTCGTAGCGGCGGATCAGCGACGTTCTCCATCACAGTCAGCACGATCACCGTGTAAACCATCCAGCCCTCCCAGGCGAAGGCGTAGCCCGTCAGTCCAACGACGGAAAAAGACAAGCCGAGGACGGCTGTCTTCCACTCGCCGAGCACGGGCACGATTTTCGGCAGGATGACGCCCATGACGAAGGCGGCGCCAATGCCGTAAATGCCGAGCGAGAGCCCAATCTGGCCTTCACTCCAGCCATAGCGGTAGGTCGACACGAAGGACCAGACAGCCGGATAGACGGCATGCGCCAGCCAGAAAAGGAACATGACCGCACAGATCGGCCCGATACCGGAATAGCTGCGCATCTGCTTCAGCGCACCGAGCGGATTGGCACGCTTCCATTCAAACGTCCGACGATGCCTTGCCTCCAAGGTCTCGGGAAGCATGAAATAGGCGGCAACGAAATTTGCGAACGAAAGAGCCGCAGCCCCGAGAAACGGCACCCGGGGGCCGAACTCTCCGAGGAAGCCGCCGATGACAGGCCCGATCGTGAAACCGACGCCGAACGCAATGCCGATCAAGCCGAAATTTTTAGCGCGATTGTCATCATTGCTAATATCAGCGATGTAGGCCGAACAGGTCGCAAAGCTGCCGCCGCTGAGGCCAGCCAGCGCGCGACCAATGAAGAGCATCCAGAAGCTCGTCGCCACCGCACAGATGAAGTTGTCGATCGCAAACGTCAGCACCGACAGAAGCAGGATGGGACGCCGTCCGAAGCGGTCGCTGAGATTGCCGAGAAATGGCGCGAACAGGAACTGCATGACTGCGTAGACAACAAGCAGCCAGCCGCCATCGAGAGCTGCGTCGCTCACGGACCCGCCGGTCAATTGCTCGAGATAGGCCGGCAACACCGGCATGATGATCGCAATCCCGATCACGTCGAGAAACAGGATCATGAAGACGAGGAAGAGGCCGCGACGAACAAATTTCGGATCGAGCATCAGACATCTCTACAGTAGGTTTTTTTCTGAAAAGACGATCTCGTCGCCGGATATGTTACATAGCTCACGTACATGAGCGAAACAATCCGTGAACATCTCAAATCTTTTGATAGGCTCACGACTTCTGTTGATCGAGAACCGGAACAAAGGCAGACCTGTGCGGCCTTTGCACTGCTCGCGTCTGACGAAATCGACGAATGCCCCCCGAGCGGCGGCCAGCTCAAAAGAGGCTGTTTCAGATCGGCCCTGAGAACGTATCGCACGCGGACAACTGCCCGCTGTCGAAGCCGCGCTTGAACCATCGGGCCCGCTGCTCCGAGGTGCCGTGGTTGAAGCTTTCCGGCACCACATAGCCCTGGCTGCGCTTCTGTAACGTGTCGTCGCCGATCTGCTGGGCTGCGTTCAACGCCTCCTCCAGATCGCCGGCCTCGAGAATACCCTTCTGCTCGGTGAATTTGCCCCAGATGCCGGCAAAGCAGTCGGCTTGCAGTTCGACGCGAACCGACATCTTGTTGGCGTCCGCCTCACTCATGCGCTGGCGCGCTTGATTGAATTTCGGCAGGATGCCGAGCAAATTCTGAACATGATGGCCGACCTCGTGGGCCACCACATAGGCTTCGGCAAAATCGCCGGAGGCACCGAACTGGCGGCTTAGCTGGTTGAAGAAGGCCGTGTCGAGGTAGACCTTGTGGTCGCTCGGGCAGTAGAAAGGCCCGGTCGCCGCCGAGGCAAAACCGCATTTAGACTGCGTCTGTCCGGAGAAGAGAACGAGGCGAGGCTCCTCATACTGACGCCCCTGAGACTGGAAGATCCCATTCCAGGTGTCTTCAGTCTCGGCAAGCACTGTACGAACGAATGCCGTCATTTCATCATTGGCGGGCGTCTGGCTTCCCGATTCGCTCTGCTCGTAGCCCGGTCCGCCTGTTGTCATGCCGCCATCCATGATCTGCAGCAGGTCGATGCCCATGGCCTTGAGGACAAGATAGATGACGACGAGGAAGATGATGGTGCCGATGCTCAGCCCGCCGCCACGCCGACCCATGCCGCCGCCGGATGGAAAACTGAAGCCTCCTCCTCTGCCCAATCCGCCCATGGAAGGATCGCCACGACGATCCTCGATGTTGTCGGACTGACGCCGGCCTTTCCATTCCATGACGGTTCCCCCGGGCTAAACCTTCGGTCGCTATGTATATATCTCGGCGGTTGGGAAATTCCAGCTACCCGGGAGAGCGCCTTGGCCGCCGACGACAGTGGAACGGCCTTCGATATTCAAACAATCAAGCGGTTGCGACCGCACCGTGAAGCGCGGTTGCGACCAATCCTGGCTTGCGATCAAGCAGACGTCTAAGAGCAAAATGGCCGACCCCAACGACAAGCAACGAAGCATAGCCGTCGACTGCGTAGTGCCAGCCGAGATAGACGGAGCTCGCCATTACGAATGCGGTGTAACAAAAGGCGATGATACCCAGCTTGCGTGAGACCTCCGCCGCGAAGAATGCGTTCAAGGCAATCAGCCCCACATGTACGCTGGGAAAGGCCGAAATGCCCGAGCCGAACCCGGACGTGCTGTGCGCGTGAAGCGACCAAAGATAGCTTTGAAACAGATTGGCGGCTGTAGGACCATCGGGCAAGGCCAGAAAAGTGGCCAGCTCCGCAAAGCGCCGCTCATCACCGGTCACCGCGCCATAAAAGACAGGCCCGGCCGATATGAAGATGCCGGCAAGAATATTTCCGCAGACCACCCAGACGAGCATGAACATGCTGATATAGCGGACACGCATCGACGCCGCTCGCGGCGAGGTTGCCACGTAAAAGAGCGTTCCGAAGCAGACCACGAACCACAATACGCTGTAATTCCAATCCACGATCTTGATGATGGCGTCGTGGCCAGCGATCGAGAGCAGGACCTTCCAGGGATCGCGGCCGAACGACAGCAGGGCATCGAGATTCGCGAGCCATTGATCGTAGAGAAAGCCGCCCCGAATGATCGGCAATAGATTCTTGATCGATGTGAACGTGCCTTGAAAAATCATCAGCGCCATCAGCAACGCCATGCCCGAGAAGAGATGGGCCAAACGCTGAGGCGAAAATGCTCTTCGCACAGCCAGCGATCGCCTATCGTCGAAGCGAAAGAAAATCCATGCATAGTCGAAGACGATCGCCATCAAAGGCATCAAGAACAGGAACAGATAGGTCCATTGGTCGAAATACAGCCCGAAAGACATCATCTCGGCGTGGCCGTCGGCGATCAGCAACACGACACCAATCACGAAATAGACTGCTACGGCGAGATAAAGCCAAAGGTCCGCCGTCATCCGGACCTTAAGGTGCGATAGCACCTCCAAAGTCCACGTTCTCTGGCTCGCAGGCCTTTTATCACGCTGAGACATTGTCAATTCAAGACGCCCCTGCAAGCAAACCGCCCTCCTGGTTTGCAACGATAAATAGAAAGCACGCTCTTTATTAATTTTCACGAACCGGCACCGCTAAAAAGGTCGGCCCGACGATATTTTCGCAAATGCAGGGCAAATAAATGCTTACCAAGCGCGACACGCGGCACCCGCTTGACGAGACCTCTCCATTCAGGCCTCCTTGCACGAAGAAGTCTGAGGAGGAGAGACGAACGATGAAGGCGGTACGGCTCGAAGCGACGGGAAAGCTGGCCCTGCGCGAGGTAGAGCGTCCCGAACCGGGTGTTGGCGAATTGCTTGTTCGCACGGAGGCCTGCGGCATTTGCGGCACCGACCGCCACCTGTTCCTTGGAGAGTTTCCTTCCAAGCCACCCGTTACGCTCGGCCACGAGTTTGCTGGCATCATCGAAAAGGTGGGCGACGGTGTGAGCGGCTTTCGTGCAGGCATGCGCGTGACCGGTGATCCGAACATTGCCTGCGGCCGCTGCCCCGAATGTCGGCGCGGTCGCGTCAATCTGTGCCATAACCTGCAGGCGATCGGCATCCATCGCGACGGCGGTTTTGCCGAATATGTCTGCATTCCGCAGCAGCAGGCCTTCGAACTGCCCTCGGCACTGGATCCCCTCCACGGCGCCTTCTGCGAACCCCTTTCCTGCTGCATCCACGGCGTAGACCTTGCCGAAATCCGAACAGGCGCCTCGGTCGTCGTCCTCGGCGGCGGTGTGATCGGCTTGCTCATCGTGCAGTTGGCCCGACTGGCAGGAGCGACCAAGGTTGTGCTTGTTACCCGCACCGAGGAGAAGCGGACGCTTGCCGAAAAGCTCGGAGCGACCGCGAGTGCGGATCCCTTAAGCGGCGATATCGTGGCACGCTTGATCGCGGCAGACGGTTTGTTGCCGGGCGGCGCCGACGTCGTCATCGAATGCGCGGGCGTTGCCGAAACGATCGAGCAGGCGCCCCGCCTTGCGCGGCGCGGCGGCACCGTCGTCATCCTCGGCGTCATGCCCCGGGGCATGAAGATTGAGGTCGAGCCCTTCGACCTCCTCTTCCGCGAGATCAAGCTGGTGAACTCCTTCCTCAACCCGTTCACTCACCAGCGCGCGGCCGAGTTCATCGCATCGGGGACCATCAAGGTCGAGCCGCTGATCTCCCGCCGGATCGGCTTCAATGACGCCGTAGAAGCAATCTCCAGTCCCGCCCGCCTGGGCGAGATCAGGACGCTTGTCGTACCGGACATTGACTAGACCTTCACAAGCTCCGCCAATTCCTGTCGATTCCGCAATTTATGGGGTTCCGTTTGCAAATACATTTGCCTATAAGCCGCTTCTAGCCTGAAAAGACCATCACATGCGCGACCCGGCCGGTGCCTCCCACCCTGGCCGGCTTTCTGCGCAGCTAGGAAACGGAAAAAGACGATGCCCAAGCGCCAAGATATCAAATCGATCCTCATCATCGGCGCGGGACCGATCGTCATTGGCCAGGCTTGCGAATTCGACTACTCCGGCACCCAGGCCTGCAAGGCGCTGAAGGAGGAAGGCTACCGCGTCATCCTCGTCAACTCCAATCCGGCAACGATCATGACCGACCCGGGCCTCGCCGATGCCACCTACGTCGAGCCGATCACTCCTGAAGTTGTCGCCAAGATCATCGCCAAGGAGCGCCCGGACGCGCTGCTGCCGACCATGGGCGGCCAAACGGCACTCAACACAGCGCTGTCGCTGAAGCGCATGGGCGTCCTTGACCGCTACAATGTCGAGATGATCGGCGCGAAGCCCGCTGCAATCGATATGGCCGAAGACCGCGCGCTCTTCCGCGAGGCCATGGCCCGCATCGGCCTGGAAACGCCGCGCTCGATGCTGGCGAACGCCACCGATATCAAGGATACCGATCGCAAGACGCATGAGGCCGAGCGTAACAAGCTGAAGGCAAGCCTCTCCGGCACTGACCTCGACAAGGCACTGGACGAACTGGAGAACCACTGGAACCTCGGCGAAAGTGACCGTAAGCAGCGCTACATGAGTCACGCAATGGCGATCGCCGCCCAGGCGCTCGATCACGTCGGCCTGCCAGCCATCATCCGCCCCTCCTTTACGCTTGGCGGAACCGGCGGTGGCATTGCCTACAACCGCTCGGAATTCTTCGAGATCGTCTCTGGCGGCCTCGATGCTTCGCCGACCACTGAAGTGCTGATCGAAGAATCCGTGCTCGGCTGGAAAGAGTATGAAATGGAGGTCGTCCGCGACAAGGCGGACAACTGCATCATCATCTGCTCGATCGAGAACATCGATCCGATGGGCGTTCACACCGGCGACTCCATCACTGTCGCGCCCGCACTGACGCTGACGGACAAGGAATACCAGATCATGCGCAACGCCTCGATCGCGGTGCTGCGCGAGATCGGCGTCGAGACCGGCGGTTCGAACGTGCAGTTCGCCGTCAACCCGAAGGACGGCCGCCTCGTCGTCATCGAAATGAACCCGCGCGTCTCGCGCTCGTCGGCGCTGGCCTCGAAGGCGACCGGCTTCCCGATCGCCAAGGTCGCCGCCAAGCTCGCGATCGGCTACACGCTGGACGAACTGGAAAACGACATCACAGGGGGCGCGACGCCGGCCTCGTTCGAGCCGTCGATCGACTACGTCGTTACCAAGATCCC
Source organism: Rhizobium sp. BK538 (assembly GCF_014197575.1). Classification (NCBI taxonomy): domain Bacteria; kingdom Pseudomonadati; phylum Pseudomonadota; class Alphaproteobacteria; order Hyphomicrobiales; family Rhizobiaceae; genus Rhizobium; species Rhizobium sp. BK538. Next base: position 245,122 of record NZ_JACIFT010000005.1, on the reverse strand, counting down.
ACGCTTTGCTTTCGAGAAATTCCCGGGCGCCTCGCCTGTGCTCACGACAGCGATGAAGTCCGTCGGCGAAGTCATGGCGATCGGCCGCACCTTCGCCGAATCGCTGCAGAAGGCGCTCCGCGGTCTCGAAACCGGCCTGACCGGCCTCGACGAGATCGAAATTCCGGATGTCGAGGAAGGTGAATCCAGCCAGAACGCCATTCGCGCCGCCATCGGTACGCCAACGCCGGATCGCCTGCGCATGGTTGCCCAGGCGCTGCGCACGGGCATGAGCCCGCAAGAAGTGCACGAAGGCTCGAAGATCGACCCCTGGTTCATCGCCCAGTTCAAGGCGATCGTCGACATGGAAGCGCGTATCCGCGAGCATGGCCTGCCGACCGACGCTGCTAACCTGCGCACCCTGAAGGCGATGGGCTTCTCCGACGCCCGCCTCGCAACGCTGACCGGCAAGCGCCCGAAGGAAGTCGCCGAGCTGCGCAACCGCCTGAACGTCCGTCCGGTCTTCAAGCGCATCGACACCTGCGCTGCCGAGTTCGCTTCGCCGACCGCGTACATGTACTCGACTTACGAGACCCCCTTCGTCGGCGCAGCGCGCTCCGAAGCCCAGGTTTCCGACCGCAAGAAGGTCGTCATCCTCGGCGGCGGTCCGAACCGCATCGGCCAGGGCATCGAATTCGACTATTGCTGCTGCCATGCCGCCTTCGCGCTGAAGGATGCCGGCTACGAAGCGATCATGATCAACTGCAACCCGGAAACGGTCTCGACCGACTACGACACCTCCGATCGCCTCTATTTCGAGCCGCTGACGGCCGAAGACGTCATCGAAATCCTGCGCGCGGAGCAGGAAAAGGGCGAAGTCGTCGGCGTCATCGTTCAGTTCGGCGGCCAGACACCGTTGAAGCTTGCCGAAGCACTCGAGAAGAACGGCATCCCGATCCTCGGCACCGCGCCTGATATGATCGACCTTGCCGAAGACCGCGACCGCTTCCAGAAACTCCTGATGAAGCTCGACCTCAACCAGCCGAACAACGGCATTGCCTATTCGGTCGAGCAGGCCCGCCTCGTCGCCGCCGAGATCGGCTTCCCGCTGGTCGTGCGTCCATCCTATGTTCTCGGCGGCCGCGCCATGCAGATCATCCACGCCGAGAGCCAGCTGCAGAGCTACCTACTCGACACCGTTCCGGAGCTGGTGCCTGAGGATATCAAGCAGCGCTACCCGAACGACAAGACCGGCCAGATCAACACGCTGCTTGGCAAAAACCCACTGCTCTTTGACAGCTACCTAACCAACGCCATCGAAGTCGACGTAGACTGCCTCTGCGATGGCGACGACGTCTACGTCGCCGGCATCATGGAGCATATCGAGGAGGCCGGCATTCACTCCGGCGATAGCGCCTGCTCGCTGCCGCCGCGTTCTCTCTCGAAGGAACTGATCGACGAGCTGGAGCGCCAGGCCAAGGCGATGGCAAAGGCTCTGAACGTCGGTGGCCTGATGAACGTGCAGTTCGCCATCAAGGACAGCACCGTCTACGTGCTTGAAGTGAACCCGCGCGCCTCGCGCACCGTGCCCTTCGTCGCCAAGACCATCGGCGCGCCGATCGCCAAGATCGCCGCCCGTGTCATGGCTGGCGAGAAGCTCGACGCGACCTTTGCCGCTTACGGCGAAAAGCCGGATCCACGCACGCTGAAGCACATCGCCGTCAAGGAAGCCGTCTTCCCGTTCGCCCGCTTCCCGGGTGTCGACACCCTGCTCGGCCCGGAAATGCGCTCGACCGGCGAAGTCATCGGTCTCGACACCGATTTCGCACTGGCCTTCGCCAAGTCGCAGCTCGGTGCCGGTGTCGAACTGCCACGTGAAGGCACTGTCTTCGTTTCCGTCCGCGACGAGGACAAGCCGCGCGTCCTGCCGGCCATCCGCGTTCTCGTCGGCGAAGGCTTCAAGGTTCTCGCAACCGGCGGCACGCAGCGGTTTCTGGCTGAAAACGGCATCGACTCCACGAAAATCAACAAGGTCCTGGAAGGGCGCCCACACATCGAAGACGCAATCCGCAACCGCCAGGTCCAGCTCGTGATCAACACGACCGACGGCAACAAGGCAATCTCCGACTCGAAGTCGCTGCGCCGAGCAACCCTCATGCAGAAGGTGCCCTACTACACGACGATGGCCGGAGCCGAGGCCGCCGCGCAGGCGATCAAGGCACTGCGGGCCGGCAACCTGGAAGTTCGTCCGCTGCAGAGCTACTTTTAAGCTAAAACGACCGAAAGTTGCGGTAAAACCGCCCGGATGCTACCTTTGCGGCGGCGCATCCGGAGCGGTTCATGGCAAAGAACGTTGTCATTCTGTTTGACGGCACGTCGAACGAGATTTCCGCCGACCGGACCAACGTCCTCAGACTATTTGGCACCTTGAAACGCTCGGACGAGCAGATCGTCTACTACGATCCGGGCATCGGCACGTTCGGCGCGACCAATGCCTGGTCGAGACTGCTTCGCAAATCCTACGAGATTTTCGGGCTCGCGACCGGTTGGGGTCTCGATCAGAACGTCAAGGAAGCCTACCGCTTCCTGGTGGAGAACTACGATCGCGGCCCGCCTGACGCCGATGGGCGACATCCGGATCGCGACCGCATCTACATCTTCGGCTTCAGCCGCGGTGCCTATTCGGCGCGCGTCCTGGCGGGCTTCATCCATGCCTTCGGCCTGACGAGCCGGTATCATCTCAATTTGCTCGACTATGCCTACAGGACTTATAAAGGGATTCCCGCGCAGGAGGAGCAGCTTGGCGGCGCGGCAGAAGATGGCGGCGAGGATGCCCCGTCGGCCTTCGCTGCCATGCGTCTCTATGAGCGCACCCTCAGAAACGACCGCCCGCCGATCAAGCTGCTGGGCCTTTTCGACACAGTCGCGTCGGTGATCGAGGCCGGCAAATGGCATCCGCAATTCAAGACCCACCCTTTCACCCGCAAAAATCCGAGCGTCGAGTGGGTGCGCCACGCCGTCGCGATCGATGAACGGCGAACGATGTTCCAGCCGGATCTCTGGATGCCGGATCAAGAATATTGGGGGCGCCCATTCCGCCCAAAGGTGCCGGCAAAGCAGAACTTCGAGGAAGTGTGGTTTGCCGGCGTGCATGGCGATATCGGCGGCGGCTATCCGGAAGCACAGAGCGGAGCGGTCAAAATACCCCTCGCCTGGATGATCAAGGAAACGAAGCCCGCCGGGCTCCTCTATCGCAGCCGCACCGTCAACGACATCGTGCTTGGAAAAAGCGGGAAGAAATATGTGCCGCTGGACGCCACCGTTCCCCTCCATGATTCCATGAGCGTCGGGTGGAAAATCCTTGAGTATATCCCGCGGCGCGTACCGGAAAACTCCTGGCGCAAACACGGCAGCCGGAGTGCGATCTATTTCCCTTTGAGCGACCGGCGTTTCATTCCGGACGATGCGCTGATCCATATCTCGGTCAAAGAGCGGAAGGATGCAAGCTCCTACGATCCACCGAACCTGCCCGCGAACCCTCATTTCGTTCCCTAGCGGCTAGAATCCCCGTCTGCGATCCGCCATGCTTGATCCGCCTCTTGCCTCCTTATCAGGATGTGCGGGCGGACCGGCTGCTGCCAGTGAATACGAATTTTATGGAAATCGCCGGTAGCGATCTGCTATAAGCCGAGTAACTAGGATTGTTGCACGGTTCCGAAGTTCCCCTTCGGGACCTGTTTTCTTTTGTGTCTGCAGCTAAGTAGACGCAGGGAGTGAAGGACAGAAAAATGGTTGATAAGGTACCGATGACACAGGGTGGTTTCGTCAAGCTGCAGGAAGAGCTGCGCTGGCGTCAGCAGGAAGAGCGCCCGCGAATCATCGAAGCGATCGCAGAGGCGCGCGCCCACGGCGACCTTTCCGAGAACGCTGAATACCATGCAGCAAAGGAAGCGCAAAGCCACAACGAAGGCCGCATCAGCGAGCTTGAAGACCTGACCGCACGTGCCGAAGTCATCGATCTGTCCAAGATGTCTGGCGACAAGATTAAGTTTGGCGCCAAGGTGAAGCTCGTCGACGAGGACACGGAAGAAGAAAAGACTTACCAGATCGTCGGCGACCAGGAAGCCGATGTTAAGGCCGGCCGCATTTCGATTTCCTCTCCGATCGCGCGTGCGCTGATCGGCAAGGAAGTCGGCGACTCTATCGAGGTCAATGCACCCGGCGGCTCCAAGGCTTACGAAGTTCTTTCCATTTCTTGGGGCTGATTAACCCGTGGAAGGTCGCGGCCAACCGGCTATCGTCAATGTCAGTGACGTCGAGATTATTGCGCCGAACTTCAAGAAACGGCTCTCCGGCGTCACCTCGACCATCATTCAGTTGATCCCGGTCCAGCGTGCACTCGGCGAGAAGATTGCGGCTCTCGGACCGGGTCTTCCGGCATCTTTGCCGCACATTCGCTTTCGTGATCTGCCGAAGCTTTGGCGTACGCCCCGCGGCCTGCCTTTCCGCATATGGCACGCTCGCCGCAACATCGAGATGTTTCCGGCCATTTTGATGCGCGATGTCTTGCGCATGCCGTTGAAGATCGTCTTCACCTCGGCTTCTCAGCGCCGCCACTCGGGCTGGACGAAATGGCTGATTTCGAAAATGGACGCCGTGATCGCAACAAGCGGCAAAACGGCCGACTATCTCGAAGTGCCGAACACCGTTGTTCTGCACGGAATAGACACGGCTCGCTTCTCTCCGGCAGATGACAAGGCAATAGCCAAACAGATGCTTGGTCTCAACGCGACGATGAAGATCGCCGGCTGCTTTGGCCGGGTTCGCCACCAAAAGGGCACGGACCTTTTCGTCGATGGCATGATCCGCCTGCTGCCAACTCGACCGGACTGGATCGCCATTATTGCCGGGCGCGCAACCGCCCAGCACGTCGAGTTCGAGAAGGAACTGAAGGCGCGCGTCGCTGCCGCCAGCTTGACCGATCGCATTCTCTTTGTCGGTGAGCACACCAATATCAACGACTGGTATCGTACGCTCGATCTCTTCATCGCTCCGCAGCGTTGGGAAGGTTTTGGCCTGACGCCGCTCGAAGCAATGGCAAGCGCTGTCCCCGTTGTCGCCACTGACGTCGGTGCGTTTGCGGAATTGCTAGTGACCGGCGACAAGGAAACCGGCGCCATTGTCCCGCGCGACGATCTCGATGCAATGGTTCAATCTTGCGGTCTCTTCATGGACGACGAAAGCCGCCGACAGCTCGCATCGGTTCGCGCGCGCACCCATGTGATGAATGCCTTCAGTATTGAAGGGGAAGCGCGCAAGCTCAGCGCCGTCTACCGGTCGGTGTAGGCGACAGCATCAGGTTTGCGCTTGAAGAGCTCAAGATAGGCATTGGCAACCGCGTCTTCGGAGAACTGCTTCATCAGCGTCTCGCGACCGCCCGCGGTAACCTTTTCAGCAAGGGCCGGGTCGTTGATCAGCCGCTCGATGGCTTGCGCAAAACCATCGGTATCGCCGATTTCAACCAGCAGCCCGTTGTCGCCATCCCGCATGAACCACGAGGGGCCTTCGGAGCGGCTGGAAACGACCGGCTTGCTCTGCGCCCATGCCTCCAGAATGACATTGCCAAGCGGCTCGTGGTTTGATGGCATGACAAAAATATCGGCAGCCGCTACGAAAGGCCGCGTATCCTTCTGCCAACCGAGAAACCGCACCCTGTCCGTCACACCAAGATCCGCCGCGACCTTCTTGACGTTCTCCATCTCCTCGCCTTCGCCGGCGAGCCACAAATAGACGCCGGGAATCTTCGCAACCGCCGCCGTCAGCAGCGCAAACTCCTTGCGCGGCACAAAACGGCCCATCGACATCACAACAGGCGCATCCGCTGGTGTGTTGAACGCTGCACGCTCGATCGGGGCAACCTGTCCGGTGCTCGTGAAGTTCGAGATCACCTCTACGCCCCGCGTCCAACCCAGCTCGCGCACATGTTCGGCGATGCCGGGCGTATTGCACACGAGAATGTCGGAATTTTTGAAGTACCTCAGATTGGTCGGATAGTCCCCGAGCCTGGAGATCTTGATGCATCCTTTGTAGTTGGGCATCAGCTCGCTCGCGCGAGGTGCCCAGGCCATGATCGCATCCGGTCTTGCCAACCGGGCATTGATTGCAACTCTCAGCGGCAAGAGGATTCGATCAAGGGAGAGATTGCGGAAGTTGCTTTCGGATATCCGGACCGAGGCCGGCATGTCCTTGCGCCATACCCGGTTGGGACGGATGATTGCGCTCTGCTCGACATTACGCCGGGCCAAAGCATTGACAAGATGCACGAAGAACCGCTCGGCTCCCCCATCCTTGCCAAAATGAAAATGCATCACCTTCACGGTTCGCTTTTCCCGGTTTCAAACAAGCGGATGTAGGCTTGCGTGATCGCATCCTCGGAGAACCGGTTCATGAGCGTGTCTTGGCCGCCTTCGATCAACGAGGTGCGCAAGGCCGGCTCGTCGCGAATACGCGTGATCGCACCGGCAAGCCCCTCGACGTCGCCGCAATCGACCATCAACGCATCCTTGCCATCGGTCATCACCCAGCTCGGCCCCTCGGCGCGAGAGCCGATGGTCGGTTTCCCTGCCCCCCAGCCCTCGAGGCACACATTGCCAAGCGGTTCGTGAAGCGAGGTGACCGTAAAGACATCCGCGGAGGCAAGATAGGCATAGGCGTTGGTCTGCCACCCAGCAAACCGCACGCGGTCTCGCAGGCCGAGATCGTCGGTGAGTTTTTCAAGGTTCTCCCGCTCCGGTCCGTCGCCCAACAACCACAGGAACGCGCCCTGCGTTCTTGCAATCGCCTTTATAAGAACGTCGAAGCCCTTCCGCTTTACGAAGCGTCCCATGCCGATCACAACGAAAGCGTCCGCGGGCGTCTGCAGCGCTTGCCTGGCGATCGGCTCACTGGGAGCCGAACGCGTAAAGTTGGCAATCACCTCGACGCCACGCGTCCAACCAAGTTCGCGGACTCGCCTGGCAATATCAGGCGTGATGCAGACGAGCGTTTCGGAGTTGCGATAGTAGCCGAGGTGTTCTGGATAGTCTCCAAGCCGCGAAATGCGCCGGGCGCTCTTGTAGCGCGGCATGAAGCGGCTCGCGCGCAATTGCCACGACATGATCACATCAGGCTGAAATTCATTCAGGATGGCGCGCATGCGCGCCGACAAGACAAAACGCGAGAGCGAAATGCGCCGGAATGTACCCTCGTAAACCTCGCCGCATTTTTCTATGTCCTTGCGCCAACTGCGATCGGGCCGAATGAGCGCGCGCTGCTCGATCCCGCGGTCGTGGAGCGCATTGACGAGGTTGACAAAGAAGCGCTCCGCTCCGCCCTCCTTGCCGAAATGAATATGCATCACCTTCATCGCGATTGGACCTTAATGTCTTCCTGCGTCATCAAAGCTTGGGCGCCCCTCTGCAACCTGACGTTGATACAGCTTCGCCTGGGTGAGAAAGGCGTACACAGCGCCGGTCATAGCCTCGATAAAGCCCGACGGCCCACAGCGCCATAAACCGTTGTGGAAATACAGCCGTAGGAAATAAATTGGCGGACTGAAAAGAAGCCTGACGAACGTCGTCTTCTCGCCCAGGCCGAAGTGCTGGTCAGCCTTCAGGGTCGAGTATTTGTTTTCTTTCAGGATTTGTTCATCAATGACCAGTGGCCTGTAGTGAAGGAGGCTGCCTGTCTTCGCATCCTCCACACGCCCGGTCGGCACGATACCTTCATGAACGGCTTGCGCGAGATCATAGGCACCTCTGCCCTTGCGGATGAGCCGTAGATTCTTTCTCTCGTGAACATATTCAGGCGTGTATCCGTAACCGATGAGGTAGGGACGACGCGCCACGCGCCATCCGACAATATCCTCTGAAGCGGCAATCAGCTCCGGCAGAAGCTTTCGCAGGGACGCATCGAGCCGCTCATCAGCATCGACATTCAAGCGCCATGGCTGAGTGCACCGATCGAGCGCGAATTGCTTCTGCCCGGCATAACCACGCCACTTCTCGTGAAACAGCCGGATCGGCCATCCCTTGTCGATGTAAGACTGCAACAGAGCGACCGTGCCATCCGTCGAACCGGAATCGACCACAACAATCTCCGCGCACCTATCCAGACTCTCGATGCAATTGCCGAGATACGTTTCTTCGTTCAGGCAAATGATGAACGCGGAAATGGGCAATTTGGTCATGGAATGATCTTCGTATCTTCATCCGCGACGAACGGCTAGCAAAGCGCCTTCCTTAAGGCATAAGCCGTTCCATTCATAGAGCATCGCTTGCTCGTTGGCCGCTCAGACTTCGACCAGACCCACGCGTTTGACCTGCCGGATCGTCAGCATCGTGCGCACCGTATCCACGTGCTCGTTCGCCGTCAGCACCTCGATGACGAAGTCCTGGAACCCTGTGAGGTTCTCTGCAACACAATGCAGGAGGAAGTCGCTGTCTCCGGAAACCATCCAGGCCTGACGAACCAGCGGCCACTGCGCCGTCGCGGCCGCGAACGCCTTGAGATTGGCTTCCGACTGATGCTTGAGGCCGACCATGCAGAAGGCGACAAGATCGAAGCCGAGCTTCGGGCTATTCAGCATCGCATGGTAGCCTTCGATGACGCCAGTCTCTTCGAGCTTTCGCACGCGGCGCAGGCAAGGTGGCGCCGAAATGCCGACGCGGTCGGCAAGCTCGACATTGGTCATGCGGCCGTCCGCCTGCAGCTCACGCAATATCTTTATGTCGATGGCATCGAGTTCGGCGCGAAGCACGATCCTGTCCTTCCTTTAATTCGTGGCTGCCAGCTTCTATATAAAGCGGCGCAATACGCAAGAAAGTTTCACCTAAGCGATGGATTGTTACACAGTGTGTCGACAAAGCCTTGTTGGTAACGCAAGGCTGCCCTTGAATAAAAGCACTGGACGTTCATAAATGGCGAATGGAAACGGCCCTATTCGCTTTTTAGCCGCCGCTCCCGACAGTCGAAAGGAAATGCCCATGTCCGCCCGCCATACCAAGGTGCTCATTATCGGCTCCGGCCCTGCCGGCTACACGGCTGCCGTCTATGCAGCCCGTGCAATGCTGAAGCCTGTGCTGATCGCCGGGATGGAGCAAGGCGGACAGCTGATGATCACGACTGACGTGGAGAATTATCCAGGCTTTGCCGATCCCATCCAGGGGCCATGGCTGATGGACCAGATGCTGCAGCAGGCCAAGCATGTCGGCGCAGAAATCGTCAACGACATCGTCACCGAAGTCGAAATGAACCAGCGCCCGTTCGTGGCGCGCACGGATAGCGGCCAGGTCTGGACGGCCGATACGCTGATCATCGCAACCGGCGCCAAGGCGAAGTGGCTGGGCATCGAAAGCGAGCAGCATTTCCAGGGCTTCGGCGTCTCGGCCTGTGCGACCTGCGACGGCTTCTTCTACCGAAACAAGGATGTGATCGTCGTTGGCGGTGGCAACAGCGCCGTCGAGGAGGCCCTCTATCTCTCCAACATCGCGAAGTCGGTGACGGTCGTGCATCGTCGCGACAGCTTCCGTTCGGAAAAAATCCTGCAGGAACGTCTGTTCTCGAAGGAGAATATCAAAGTGCTCTGGAACACCGAGGTTGCCGAGATCACCGGCACGCCGGCCAAGCCGCCGATGCCGCCGTCCGTTACAGGCGCCCGCCTGCGTGACACGCGCACCGGTGCGATTGCCGAGGTCGCTGTTGACGGCGTCTTTGTTGCGATCGGCCACGCGCCGGCGACCGAGCTTTTCAAGGGTAAACTGAAGCTGAAGGACAACGGCTATCTCTGGACCGCGCCGGATTCGACGGCAACCAGCCTGGAGGGGGTTTATGCCGCCGGTGACGTGACCGACGATACGTTCCGCCAGGCGATTACCGCCGCCGGTCTGGGATGCATGGCAGCTCTCGAAGCCGAACGATATCTGACGGGCCATATGCCCGTCGCCGTTGCCGCGGAGTAGGATCGGCTATGAGGGGTGGGGGAATGCCATTGGATTGGGACAAGCTGCGTATCTTTCACGCAGCTGCCGAAGCGGGTTCATTCACGCATGCGGCGGATAAACTGCACCTGTCCCAGTCCGCGATCAGCCGTCAGGTCAGCGCGCTCGAGCAGGATGTCGGCACCAAGCTTTTCCACCGCCATGCGCGCGGCCTGATCCTGACGGAACAGGGTGAACTGCTCTATCGGACCGCTCACGACGTGCTGCTGAAGCTGGAAACGGTGAAGATGCAGCTGACCGAAACGACGGAAACGCCGACCGGTAAACTGCGCGTCACCACCACGGTCGGTCTCGGCCAGGGGTGGCTGACGGACAAGATCCAGGAGTTCATGCAGCTCTATCCGGACGTCCAGATCCAACTGATCCTCGACAACGAGGAAGTGGATGTCAACATGCGCTACGCCGATTGCGCCATCCGCCTGCGGCAACCGGTTCAATCCGATCTGATCCAGCGCAAGCTGTTCACCGTTCACATGCACGTCTATGCGGCCCCCTCCTACATCAACCGCCATGGCGAGCCACAGACGGTCGAAGACCTCGACAACCATCGCATCATCACATTCGGCGAACCCGCACCGAGCTACCTGCTTGACGTCAACTGGCTGGAAGTCGCCGGACGCTCGTCGGACAACAAGCGCATCCCGCACCTGCAGATCAACAGCCAGACCTCGATCAAGCGCGCCTGCCTGCTCGGAATGGGCATCGCCTGCATGCCCGACTACATCGTCGGACGCGACCCTGGCCTCATCCAGCTGCCGATCAACGCAGACGTGCCGTCGTTCGACACCTACTTTTGCTATCCCGACGAGATGAAGAATGCGGCGAAGCTGAAGGCATTCCGCGACTTCATTGTCAGCAAGGCGCGCAACTGGAACTTCTAGTTGTTTGGCCCAGAAATACAAGCCGTGCAATGCATGCATGTCTGGCATGCATAAATTGGGGTTGCCGTCTGCTTATTAAAACACCATATCGCTTACAGCTGATGCACACGGTGGCTTTTCCTCCCAGTTCCACCGCATTAGCTGTTCCCCTCTGGAGGTTTTGACCTTCACACCTACAAGGGCCCCGATCTTTCGGTGGCCCTCTTTTTTTGCCCGATTTTTTCGCACTGCAGCAGAAAATTGTGCAACGCATAGCAGGCATGCGCAAACATGCATTGAAATCTGCCTCTCAAAGCATCATATCCCACTCAGCTGATGCATTTCGTGGCTTCTCTCCCAGTGCCACCGCGTTAGCTGTTCCCCTCTGGAGGTTTATTGACCTTCACACCTTTAAAGGGCCCCGATCTTTCGGTGGCCCTCTTTTTTTGCCCAAAATTTAGCCAGGCCGGGACATGCAACAATTCACGCCGTCGTGACTTGCATATCGAGAATGACAAATCCATATATCGCCTAAGGACGATTTATAATTCGATGAGCGGCGATGGAAAAAGACGAAATCCTGAAGGCGATAGCCCACCCGACACGGATGGAGATCCTGAGCTGGTTGAAGAACCCCGAGGAGCATTTTTCCTCGCAGGAACACCCGCTTGAGATGGGCATATGCGCAAGCCAGTTCGAGCGCTGCGGCCTTTCGCAGTCGACCGTCTCGGCACATCTAGGGACCTTGAGCCGCGCCGGCCTCGTGACGACAAGACGCATCGGCCAGTGGATCTTCTACAAACGCAACGAGGAGACCATCGCGGCTTTCTTGAAGCAACTCTCGAAGGATCTGTAGGTGCCCGCTCGCCTTTGCGATGCACTGCCTGAGCGCGCTCATGCTTGGTACGTTGAACGCAGAACGACCGGACCGCTTTCCAACACGGGCTCTAGCGCAACTCGCACCACTCGCGCGCCCCCGTTGATCGGGCGCGTTACAACCACCCTCCCCTATCCCTCCGTCGAACGGTAGGCGCGTCCGCCACGGCCGAGTGATTTTCCAGCACCTAAGAAAGGACTCCCATGAGCAAGCTTTTCGAACCGACAACGGTTGGCGATATTGCCATCAAGAACCACATCGTGATGGCGCCGCTTACGCGTAACCGCTCGCCGGGCGCCGTTCCGAACGACCTCAACGTCGAATACTACCGCCAGCGGTCAGGGGCAGGGCTGATCGTCACTGAGGCAACGGCCATTACGCATCAGGGCCAGGGTTACGCAGATGTTCCCGGCCTCTATTCCAAGGAAGCGATCGAGGGCTGGAAGCGTGTGACCGATGCCGTGCATGCGGCGGGCAGCAGGATTGTCGTTCAGATGTGGCATGTCGGCCGTATCTCGCACACGACGCTGCAGCCGGACGGCGGCAAGCCAGTCTCCTCGACGAATACGGCCGCAAAATCCAAGACCTATCTCGTCAACCCGGACGGCACAGGAAGCTTCGTGCCGACGTCCGAACCGCGCGCCCTCGAAACTTCGGAAATCCCAGGCATCGTTGAAGACTATCGGAAGGCCGCGCGCGCGGCGATTGAAGCCGGCTTCGACGGCGTCGAGATCCACGCTGCAAATGGTTATCTGATTGACCAGTTCCTGCGCTCCGGTATCAACGACCGGACGGATCACTACGGTGGCTCGGTCGAGAACCGCGCACGCTTCCTCTTTGAAGTCGTTGATGCGATCACGGCCGAGATCGGCGCCCGGCGCACCGGCATCCGCATTTCACCCGTGACGCCGGCAAACGATTCCTCCGACCCGGATGCACAATCGATCTTCACGTATGTGGTCAAAGGTCTGGCAAAGTATGACCTCACCTACATCCACGTCGTCGAGGGTGCGACCGGCGGTGATCGCAACTATCAGCAAGGCGACAAGCCCTTCGACTACAAGGCGCTCCGCAACGCTTACGAGAAGGCTGGCGGCATGGCGAACTGGATGGTCAATAACGGCTATGACCGCGACATGGCGATCGACGCCGTGGAAAGCGGCCGCGCCGACCTCGTTGCGTTCGGCAAACCGTTCATCTCCAATCCGGACCTCGTTCAGCGCCTCAAGGACAACACGCCGCTTGCCGGCCTTGACCAGGCAACGCTTTATGGTGGCGGTGCTACCGGATACGTAGACTATCCAACGCAAGAAAAAGCCGCCTGAGCCTACACTTACCAACGGAGATCCCGCCATCTGGCGGGATTTTCTTTTTTCAGCGCCTGGCTAGCATGTCACCATGTTCGAATCGCACATCAAGCGCTGGCGACTGACTATCGACGGCGAACCGATCATCACCCATTCCAGCCATCTCCTGCCCGTTCTGTCGGACGGCAGACCTGCGATGCTGAAAATATCAAAGGACGAGGTTGAGCGGACCGGTGGCGCCCTGATGCAATGGTGGGGCGGCATCGGCGCGGCAAGGGTCTACGCGCACGACAGCGAGGCCGTTCTGCTCGAGCGCGCGATGGGCCATCGCTCGCTTCTGGCAATGGCGATAGACGGCGCGGACGATGCGGCAACCCGCATTATTTGCAGCACAGTCGCAAAGCTTCACACCCCACGCGAAAAGCCACGGCCGGAGCTCATTCCGCTTACCCGCTGGTTTCGCGACCTTGCCTCGGCGGCAGAAGTTCATGGCGACATACTGGGTCAGTGCAACCTGATTGCCAGAACACTGCTTTCCGATCCGCGCGATCCCGTCGTCCTGCACGGCGACATTCACCACAGCAACATCCTCGATTTCGAACAGTACGGCTGGTTGGCGATTGATCCAAAAGGCTTGATCGGCGAACGCGGCTTTGATTACGCCAATATCTTCGCCAACGAGGACCTTCAGACCATAAGCACCCCCGCTCGTCTGCAGAGGCAGCTTCGACTTGTCGCCTCCGAGGCTGGTCTTGAGCCGAAACGACTGCTCCAATGGATTGCAGCCTATTCGGGCCTGTCAGCCGCCTGGTTTCTCAGCGATGGATCGACGGCACTGGCCGAAAGTCCACTCGCTGTGGCGCGCATCGCGCTAGCTGAATTACAGCGGGACTAGGCGCGCCGTTCGCCCAGTGCGCCGCTGCTCGGATCTTGGTGTCGCACGCCAGAGATCGATCAGAAGAGACATGGGCGCTACGCCTCCTTGGCCTTACGCACCTTCGCAGGTGCGTTCTTCTCATTGATGAGCCGAACACAGATGCAGACGCAACCTTAAACAGGTGCTAATGAACGGCCTGTACCGAAACGCGTGCCTCGCCCTCCTGCCCAGCGCTCCGCAGACAGCCGAGCGAGACCAACGACGCGCGAACAGCTTCGTCGATCGGCGTATGGGGCTCGCTGCCGAGCTCGGTGATCAATCGTTCATTCGACATCCGCAGCGGCTCCCGCCAGAGGTAGCGCATCTCCTTCAGCTCACGCATGAACGTGACGAACGGAGCGGCCAGCGGCACGATCCACCAGGGAAAGGCCTGCGTCTTTATGGTGGCGCCGGCCACCCGTTTGATAGCAGCCACCATCTGACAACCATCGGCATCCCAAAAGCCGTCCATGTGATAGACGGCAAAGGATGGCAGGCGGTCACCACATTCGATGAGACGCACCATCGTTTCTGCAACATCAGGCAGATAGGCCCATTGGTGCCCGACGCCGCAGCGCGCCGGATTCTTGACGGTGGTCAGCAGCTTTCCCGGCGTGACCATGCCTTGTGAGAACCAGCTACTGGCAGCCCCCGGTCCGAAAAAATCGCCAGCACGGACAATGATGACCCGCACGCCGGTTCGCGAGGCAACCTCCAGTCGCCTTTCCATTTCGACGCGGATCGCTCCCTTCTTCGTCACGGGATGTTGCGGGCTGTTTTCCCGAAGGACCGGAAATGAATCCGGTCCGAAATTATAGACGGTGCCCGGCAGAAGGATGCGCGCACCGACCGAACGTGCGGCTGCAATGGTGTTGTCGAGCATCGGGAGAACGAGCTTTTCCCAGTCGCGGTAGCCCGGCGGATTGACGGCGTGGATGATAAGGCTGGCACCTTGGGCCGCCGTCATCAGATCGATGGCGTTCATCGCATCGCCTTGGATCCACTCGAAATTCGACGCTCTCGCGCGCGCCTTTGCGGCATCCCGATTGAGCGCCCTCACCTGCCAGCCGCGTGCGGCGAGCTTCCGTGCGACCTCGCCTCCGATCCCGCCTGTTGCACCAAGCACCAGAGCAACCCGTCCGTTTTGTCCCGTCATGATGGTCTCCGTCAATTTCGACTGAAGCCGATCATGCCTATGTGCCAACACAAACAAAATTGACGAAATTCGTTGCGCAGATATACATAAATGCATGAACAGAGAACCGGACTGGCATTTCTACCGAACGCTGTTGGCCGTCCTGGAGCAAGGATCGCTTTCGGCGGCGGCCCGTGAACTGGGCCTGACGCAGCCGACGGTCGGGCGGCACATCGACGCGCTGGAGGACGCAATCGGCTCGCAGCTCTTCGTCCGCTCACCGAACGGTCTATTGCCGACCGATGCGGCCCTGGAATTGAAGCCCTACGCGGAAACGCTCGCGGCGACATCCGCCGCCCTGCTGCGAACGGCATCGGGACATCGAGAGCGGGTCGCTGGCACTGTCCGGATAAGCGCCAGCGAGGTCATCGGCGTCGAGGTCTTGCCGCCTATCCTCGCACCACTGGTGGCGGCCCATCCTGAACTCAGCATCGAGCTCTCGGCGTCTGACGCCATCGAGGATCTTCTCAACCGGGAGGCGGATATCGCCGTGCGGATGGCCGAGCCGGCCCAGGATCAGCTCATCGTCCGCCGCATCGGAGAAATACCGCTCGGCTTTCACGCCCATCGTCGCTATATCGAGCAACATGGCATGCCGGAGGAGATCGCTGACCTCGCAGGACACCGCCTTGTCGGCTTCGACCGGCAAACGGCCTATATCCGGACCATGATGGCGCGCTTTCCATTGCCGGACGGGCTCGCCTTCGCTTTTAAAAGTGATAACCCGCTTTCGCAGATCTCGGCAATTCGCGCCGGCCTGGGGATTGGGATCTGCCAGACGGGCCTTGCAGCACGAGATCCGGATCTGTTGCCGGTCCTGTCGGAGCTTTTCCGGATACCTCTCGACACCTGGGTCGTCATGCATGAGGGGATCAAAACGGCGCGCCGCTACCGCGTCACATTCGACGCGCTGGTAGACGGCCTGATGAATTACGTGAGCGGAACGGCGCGCAAACGCCCGGGCTGATCATCGCATGAATGATGAACCGTGCGCTCATGCGCGGGGCGAGGCTTCGCTGGAATGGCTTTTCCAGGTGCCGTCGACAACCTCGGTCTCCGGCCGGTCCCCGCCTTCGGCATACTCCTCATGCCATTTGCCCTTATCATCCTGCCAGCTGATCTCCGCGGAATCACCGCCAACCTGCTGTTCGGCCGCAACGATGCGGGCTGCTTCGAGCGCTTCGGAGTGTGTGGGAAATGCTTCGGAATAGACATTGCCCAACCGGTAGGCCCAGCCCCCGTCGTGAGGAACGACCTCGTAGACCACCTTGACCATGCATTTCACTCCTCTTCTTGTTCGCGCCCGAACACTGACCGGATTGCATCCAGTTCTGCGCGGGCCGCATTGCAAGAGACGAGTGGGCGCCGCGATATGCTTCCGGCTGACCGATGCGTTAGTATTCCATTAAATTCTCAAGACTGCAAACGCACCTCTGCGCGTGCTTGCTTGTCATGCAAAATCATCGCTTTAGACTTTCCGGATGAATCAAGATCGGAGCTTTCCGTGAAAACTGTGCCGCGACTGAAAGACGAAATGTTCTTGGTATTGGCGATGGTCGTCGCCGCTTTCGCGTACATGTCAGAGCATGCGGTTCTTGAGATGGGCCGCGGCATATCGCTCATCGCGGCCGCAGCGCTTGTCGCCACCATCGTCGTTGCCTCGGTTCGCGTCGCCCATCATGCGGAGATCCTGGCAATCAAGGTTGGCGATCCCTATGGCACGATGATCCTGACGCTGTCGGCCGTTGCCGTGGAAGTGATCATCCTCGCGATCATGATGAGTGGCGAAAGCTCCCCCACGCTCGTTCGCGACACGATCTATGCGGCCCTGATGCTCGACATCAACGGCATCCTTGGCCTCGCCGCCCTGCTCGGTGGCTTGAAACACGGAGAGCAGCCATACAATGACAACTCGGGAAAGACCTATGGCGTTATGATCCTCACTGCCATGGGCATCTCGATGATCGTTCCAGAATTCGTGCCGGCGGATAAGTGGCACTACTACTCCGCCTTCACCATCCTGGCTATGGTCGCCCTCTACGGCCTCTTCCTGCGTATGCAGGTCGGTCAGCATAGCTACTTCTTCAGCTATGCCTATCCCCGCAGCGATCGGAAGAAGACCGATCCGCAAGAGCACTCGACCGAGGATTCCGCGGCCGCCTCGATTGTCACGATCTTGATCGGCGTTGTCATCATCGGCCTGCTTGCGGAGTTCATGGCCACCTTCATGACGCAGGGCCTGCGGGACACCGGCGCTCCCGTTGCCCTGACCGCCATCGTCGTCGCAGCGATTTCCGCGGCGCCCGAAATCCTGACGGCGCTGCGTGCAGCGCTGCGCAACCGCATGCAGGCGACCGTCAATATCGCCATGGGTGCTTCACTATCGACTGTCATCCTCACGGTTCCGGTGATGGAGGCGATCGCGCTTTATACCGGTCAACCCTTCATCATGGCCATGACACCGGTCCAGACTGTCATGGTGGCGATCACCCTGATCGCGGCAGCCATCAACCTCAACGACGGTGAAACCAATGCCATCGAAGGCATGACGCATTTCATCCTCTTCGCGACGTTCCTGATGCTGTCGGCATTGGGACTTTGATTTTGTGGAACCTGTCCGATCGTTGCGTCGCTGCGGCTAGGAGATCGCACCTTGCAATTCGTATATGTGCACACCATGTCTAAGGCATCGGCAGCATCTGAAACGGGCGCTGCCGGGTGCGGACGATCAGAAGCGTTCCAGCCCCAACAAAGGAGGACTGCATGTCTTCCGCCTCCAGCATACAGTTCATGGAAAATGTGATGCGGGAAGCTCTGCGCTTCCGCTATGTCGATTTTCTTATCAAGTCGACGCCGGCAATCAGTCTGGCATTCATCGCCTACGTCACGTTCCGGGGTATCCTTTGGTAGGAGCAGCCGTTCTGAACCCACAATTCATTACCGAGGGCCCTTTCATTCGAGGTCACCATGGCAGAGCGCACCAGAGAAACGGAAATAACGTTTGCTCACCCCTTCGTTCTGAGCTCACTGGTAGTCCCGTTGGAAGCGGGGACCTATCGGCTGATTGTCGACGAAGAAGAGATCGAAGGCCTATCATTCTCCGCCTTCAGGAGAACCGATACCCATCTCGAAATACCGGCGATTGCAACGGATAACGGCACCAGGCAGCGATTGAGTGTGTCTTCGCAGGAAATTGAAACTGCCTTGGCCAAGGATGCCAGTACAACCGGGCGATTAAAGACCGAGCGGCGGCCATTCGACAACGCATTCCAGTAGAGAAACGAGAGGAGCATTATGGCAATCGCATTTCCCAACCGCGCCAGAAGCTATGACGAAACCGCCAGGCGCATCCGCTTCCTCGGCCATGATGGTATGTTCGAGATTCGTTTCTCGATGGATATTGACGTGCTGACGAAGGGACCTTGCCCGGCAGCGACATCGGAACGCGACTATCTCGCGGGATTTGACGGGCTTCGAACCCAAATTCTAGATGTCGCCAAACGCGTCTATGGCTCTAAACGAGAGAATTCGATCGTCCTGAAACTGTCGGATTTCAAGTAGCAGATCGATCGCAGTTTGCTTTTTCCTACACCAAAGCCCGTACCGAAAACCAACCCTACAACGAGGACTATCGTATGCATGAGCCATGGAGCAAAAGCCGCCAACGCGCAGAAGCTGCGTTCGGATTGACGCAGACACAGATGTTGTCGCGCACGCAGGAAGCATTGAAAATCGATGCCGTTGCTACCGCCAGAAATGAGAAGACCGCTCGACTGAGAGCGATGCGCCTTGAGCAAGAAGCGCACGCTCGGGCCGGGCAATCTTCCCATGCAACGCCGATCAAGGAATGACCAGGGGACACTTGTCGCACATTTGAAGCGATCCCAGCGGACCCGCCCTTGCCTTGCGGTACTGGGTAGGAACATGGCACTTCTCGCCGGGAATTCGGTAGACTTTTCATCTCAGCCGGTTGGCAACGTCCGACCAACAAAAAACCCGCCGTTTCCGGCGGGATTTCGCATTCGTTCCTGAATTGCTTACTTGCAGGCGCCGCAGAAGCGCTGGATGCGCTTGCAGGCTTCCTCAAGCAGCGCTTCCGAGGTCGCATAGGAGATGCGGAAGTTCGGGCCAAGGCCGAAAGCCGAGCCGTGAACGACGGCTACACCTTCGCTTTCAAGCAACTCGGACACGAAGTCCTCGTCCGTCTCGATAACCTTGCCAGAGGGTGCGATCTTGCCGATGAGGCCGGCGCAGGACGGATAGACGTAGAACGCGCCTTCCGGCGACGGGCACGTGATGCCCTTGGCCTGGTTCAGCATCGACACGACGAGGTCGCGGCGGCCTTCGAAGATCTTCTTGTTCTGAGGGATGAAATCCTGCGTGCCGTTCAGCGCTTCGACGGCAGCCCACTGCGCGATCGACGTCGCACCCGAGGTCTGCTGCCCCTGGATCATGTCCATCGCCTTGATGAGCTGGATCGGACCTGCCGCATAGCCGATACGCCAGCCGGTCATCGCGTAGGCCTTGGAGACGCCGTTCATCGTCAGCGTGCGATCGTAGAGCTTCGGCTCGACTTCGACAGGCGTGACGAACTTGAAGTCGCCATAGGTCAGATGCTCGTACATGTCGTCGGTCAGCACCCAGACATGCGGATGCTTCAGCAGCACGTCCGTCAGTGCCTTGAGTTCGGCATGCGTGTAGGCAGCACCCGACGGGTTGGACGGTGAGTTGAAGACGAACCACTTCGTCTTCGGCGTGATCGCCTTGTCGAGATCGCCCGCCTGCAGCTTGAAGTTGTTTTCCTGCGTCGCCGAAACGATGACAGGGGTGCCGCCGCACAGCGACACCATTTCCGGGTAGGACACCCAGTACGGCGCCGGGATGACGACTTCATCGCCCGGGTTCAGCGTCGCCATGAAGGCATTGAAGAGGATCTGCTTGCCGCCGGTGCCGACGATCGTCTGCTCCCAGGAGTATTCCAGGCCGTTCTCGCGCTTGAACTTCGCGGCAATCGCCTTGCGCAGTTCAGGGATACCGGAAACCGGAGTGTACTTTGTCTCGCCGCGGTTGATCGCGTCGATGGCCGCCTTCTTGATATTATCTGGCGTATCGAAATCCGGCTCGCCGGCGCCGAGGCCAATCACATCGCGTCCTTTCGCTTTCAGCTCGCGCGCTTTCTGGGAAACGGCGATGGTGGCTGAAGGCTTCACACGGGAAAGAGCATCGGCAAGAAAGGCCATGATATCGGTCCTATACGGTTGATTTGGGCAGAAAGCCGGGACCGGAATTCTGCGCTAAGCTCTATGTCCAATGTGAGCAGGCATTTCAAGCGCAAAGGCGTGATGGTGCCAATGATTCTTCGTGATCAGTTGGCTCATACGATTGTCAATTCGCGACATCACCCACTCGGCCCGATGAACAATTTTGCGAAGCACTTGAATCGATTTCTGAAGAGGGTCCGATTTACGCCCTGAAATCAAAAACTTCGCCTTTTTCAGGCTTTGCCACGAATTGGCCGCAACAAATGCCGCGGCATGCCGCAATTCGGTCGCGAGCGCGCCGAGATCGAAGCCGCATCTTGGTGCATCCGACATTGGTTATTGAGGGCATACCATGTTTGTGGAAGACGAGTTTGTCATAAGGCGCCTTCGCGCCAGTCGCGTATCCATCTCATTGCTGGTTGCATTCGTGGCTTTCGCCGCGTCGATAGTTATGACATTCGGGCTCGTCACGACGGTTTACGCCGAAGAAAGCCAGCAAAAGGTCGAGCAACTCGCCGGTCTCGTTCGACCGAACGACGTCAACAGCGGCTCCCTCCTTTTTCCCGCTAAGGAGCCCGGCTTCTTTATCGAGGCACCACGCCTGAAGACCGACGTCCAGATGGACGTCTCCGGCCCCATCGCCCGCGTCAGGGTCACCCAACGATTCCAGAACCCGAGCAAGGGCTGGGTTGAGGGTACGTATGTCTTTCCGCTCCCGGAAAACTCCGCTGTCGACGTGCTGAAGATGCAGATCGGCGAGCGCTTCATCGAGGGTCAGATCAAGCCGCGCCAGGAAGCGCGCGAAATCTACGAACAGGCAAAGGCGGAAGGCAAGAAGGCCGCTCTTCTCGAGCAGCAGCGATCCAACATCTTCACCAACCAGGTCGCCAACATCGGCCCCGGCGAAACGATTGTCGTGCAGATCGAATACCAGCAGGCCGTCCACCAGTCCGGCGGCGAGTTCTCGCTGCGCTTCCCTATGGTCGTCGCCCCCCGCTACAATCCGGCGCCGATCGTCCAGACCGTGGAATTCAACAATGGTGCCGGCTTCGCGGTCCCGACCGACCCGGTGGAAAATCGCGAGAAAATCGAGGCGCCGGTTCTCGATCCGCGCGAGAACGCGAAGATCAACCCCGTCGCGCTCACCGTCAATCTCAAGGCCGGCTTTCCGCTCGGCGACGTGAAATCCTCCTTCCATGACGTCGACATCAAGCAGGACGGCGACCAGAGCCGCACGATCTCGATTAGGGGAGAGAGCGTTCCGGCCGACAAGGACTTCGAACTCACCTGGAAGGCCGCGCCTGGCAAAACGCCAAGTGCCGGACTTTTCCGCGAGGTCATCAACGGCAAGACCTACCTGCTTGCCTTCGTCACACCGCCGGCAACGCCCGATACATCGTCGCCGACAGCCAAGCGCGAAGTCGTCTTCGTCCTCGACAATTCCGGTTCCATGTCCGGCCCGTCGATCGCGCAGGCGAAGGAAAGCCTGGCGCTTGCGATCTCGAAGCTCAACCCCGACGACCGCTTCAACGTCATCCGCTTCGACGATACGATGACCGACTATTTCAACGGCCTCGTTGCCGCCTCACCCGACAATCGCGAGAAGGCCATCGCCTATGTCCGCGGACTGACCGCAGACGGCGGTACCGAAATGCTGCCGGCGCTACAGGATGCGCTGCGCAACCAGGGGCCTGTCGCCAACGGCGCGCTTCGCCAGGTCGTGTTCCTGACAGACGGCGCAATCGGCAATGAACAGCAGTTGTTTGGCGAGATCAGCCAAAACCGTGGCGAGGCCCGCGTCTTCACAGTCGGCATCGGCTCGGCGCCAAACTCCTATTTCATGACCAAAGCCGCCGAGATGGGCCGCGGTACCTTCACCCAGATCGGCTCCGCCGAGCAGGTCGCGACCCGCATGGGAGAGCTTTTCGCGAAGCTTCAGAACCCGGCAATGACCGATATTACGGCAACCTTCGAAGGTATAAAGGCCAAGGACATCACCCCGAACCCGATGCCTGACCTCTATACCGGCGAGCCGGTCGTCCTGACCGCGGAACTGGCGGAAGAAAAACCCACCGGCAAGCTGCAGATCATAGGCAAGACCGGCATCCAGCCCTGGCGCGTCGACGTGGATATCGCCAACGCCGCCGATGGCCAGGGCATTTCCAAGCTCTGGGCGCGGCGCAAGATCGACGACCTCGAAGCCCGCGGCTACGAACGGGAGGACCGCGCTTCGCTCGACAGGGACATCTTGACGGTGGCGCTCGCCCACCACCTCGTCTCGCGTGTAACGAGCCTCGTCGCGGTCGACGTCACACCATCGCGTCCTGCAGGCGAGCCCGTCGGCTCGGCAAAGCTGCCGCTTAACCTGCCTGATGGCTGGGATTTCGAGAAGGTCTTCGGTGAGGAAGCCCCGGCCCCGACCAGCCCGCCCGATCATGCGATGGCGACGCCCCGGCAGGAGTTTGCGCAGCTGGCGGCATCGCGCATGGCTGCCGCACCTACGGCGAAGGCAGCCGGGCTGATTGCCCAGAAGTCCGCGTCGGTAAAGCTGCCGCAAACCGCAACGCGTGCAGACGAGCAGATCGTCCGCGGCATCGTCATGCTTTTTGCCGCACTGATCGCGGCAAGCGGGTTTGCCATTTGGCGCCGGCGCGTGCGCGGCGTCTTCGCAGGGGACAGGCAATGACGCCAGTGAGCTCGCGAGCCGCAGTTCGCAACCACGAAGCGGAGGAGTTCGGCCCACTTCCGACCTACCTCGAGCTCGCCATGGCGACGGCGGCGGCGACCGCTTACGATACTGCGACGGCGCAGGAAAGCCGCTCGCTCCTGCCCCGTCTCTGCGTCGTCGAGAAGGCCATTGTTGTGAGCATCGCCGCCCTCGCGCTGTACGGAACGGCACTGGTGGCCGACGGGCTCTACATCAAGGCCAAGGCGGAACTGTCGCAGCTTCTCCTGAAGCGGGCCTTTGCCGCCGAACTTCGCGGCGAAGACACCAAGCCTTGGCCCTGGGCGGATTTCACGACCGAGGCGGAAGTGACCGCGCCTCGCCTCGGCAAGCATGCGATCGTCCTGTCCGGCGCCTCCGGCGAGGCTCTGGCCTTCGGCCCCGCCTGGCTCGCCAATACGCCCCAACCCGGCGATGAGGGCACCTCCGTCATCGCCGCCCATCGCGACACGCATTTCCGTTGGCTGAAGGACGTCGAAGCAGGCGACGAAATCGAGGTCACACGTCGCGATGGCAAGGTTTTGACCTTCAAGGCGGGCGAAGGCCGCATCGTGCCATGGGATCAAAGCGGCATTGATCCGACAGCGCAAGGCCGCCATCTCGTGCTCGCGACCTGCTGGCCTTTCGGCGCGACGGAACGCGGCCCACTGCGCTACATCGTCGAAGCGGAACTCGTCGATCCGCAGCCAATCGGCACCGTGCCAGCGGCAAACACAAAGCCGTTATCCCAGCGCGAATGAGCTTGAAGCAGGTGTCCGACGCACCACGTTGATCTGGACAGACGACGGGACGGACCATGAGGACACTTGCAAGGCTTCAATTCGGATTTCTTCTCGCAACAGCGGCCTTGGCCGCCTCCCCCGGCCTGTCTGCCGATATCGTCAAGACGAAAACGGTTGAGGTGCAAGTCGATACAATTGCGACCGGGCTCGAGCATCCTTGGGCCGTAGAGGTTCTTCCTGGCGGCTCCTATCTTGTCACCGAACGACCGGGACGGCTGCGCATCATCCGCAACGGCAAGCTCTCCGCCCCCATCGCCGGCGTCCCTGATGTCAATGCCCGCGGCCAAGGAGGCCTGATGGACGTTGCGCTCGCGCCTGATTTTGGAATGAGCCGCAGGATATTCCTCACCGCTGCGACAAGGGCCAAGGGTGGCTCCGGCACCGAGGTCTTCAGCGCTACGCTGTCAAAAGACGGAACGAGCCTCGAGGACGTCAAATCCATCTTTGCGATGAAGCGTTTTACCAGCGGCAACATCCAGTACGGCTCTCGCATCGCCTTCGCCAAGGACGGCTCGCTTTTCATTAGCATCGGCGATCGCGGCGACAGGGATCGCTCCCAGGACTGGAAGGACGACGCCGGCTCCATCATTCACATCAGCGCTGATGGTAGCATTCCTGATGACAACCCTTTCAAGGACGGCGAAAAGGCGCTTCCGCAAATATGGTCGAAAGGCCATCGCAATCCGCAAGGCATCGCCTTCGATGCCGCCGACGGCAAGCTCTATACGGCTGAGCACGGTGCCCGTGGCGGTGATGAGATCAACGACATCGAACCCGGCAAGAACTACGGCTGGCCGATCATCACCTATGGCCGCGATTATTCCGGCGCCGAGATCGGCGAAGGCACGGCCAAGGAAGGACTTGAACAACCTCTTTATTATTGGGACCCTTCCATAGCGCCGGGAGCGCTGGCCATTTATCGCGGCAAGATGTTCCCCGAATGGGACGGCAACTTTCTCGTTGCCGCGCTGAAGTTTCAGCTACTTTCGCGTATGCAGCGCGATGATGGCGGAGCCTTTGTCGCCGAGGAGCGGATATTCGACGGCTCCTATGGCCGCATGCGCGACGTGGTCATTGCACCGGACGGCGCCCTGCTGATCCTCACGGATGAAGATGATGGTGCCTTGCTCAGAGTGTCGCGAGCGCCGGCCAACAATGATTGATGCGAAGCCTAAAGACCGGCGCGCAGTTCCTTTCGAATCACGAACTTCAGGCCGGACCATGTTTCGTCTATGGCGCAAACTTTGACGTCAACCAGTCCCAACGGCTGGAAAATCGATCTTAGGACGTCTTCGGTGATTGTCGTCGGCACCCGTGCCGCTTTCTTGGGCCAGGAAATCCACAGCATCCCGTCCGGTTTAAGGACGCCCGACAGAGCCGGTGCCATGTCTTCAAGAACTGGCCGGCGCGTTTCAAAAACGTGGCCATAGTCGAAGCGACGCTCGATCATTGATGGCAAAGCGGTCTCGACAGAGGAGAAGTGATCAAAACCTTGTATCTCGGTGATCTCGGGCACGCCGATCAACAGTGCCGCCTGCCCTTCCCTCAGGCCTAGCTTTCGCGTCAGTAAACTGCCGGAATACCCCGCCGGCGCATCATGTCCGCGCGGTGACGGCGCAGCCTCTTCGTCAGGCGATGAAACCGCTTTCGTTGTCATCCGTTTGCCTTCAGGCGCTAACGCGGTGGCGACATTCTTCACCCTTGCTCAAACGAAAGGCAACTGTTAACGCTCGGCCATACTCTCCCGCTCCCGCCCAGAGGACGAAATGACGCGCATTCAGGCGAACCTCCTTCTATTGCTTGCAGCTGCCATCTGGGGCGGCGGCTTTGTCGCGCAGTCAACGGCAATGAAGGCGATCGGTCCGTTCTGGTTCATTGGCCTGCGCTTCATGATTGCTGCAGTGGCGGTTCTGCCTTTCATGCTGCTCGAGGCACGCAAGGCGGCGGTCAAGACCGCGCCGCGCCATCTCAAGCTCTATGTGCTGACGGGTCTTGCGCTGTTTGGCGGCGCCGCAACGCAGCAGATCGGCCTGCAGACGACGACGGTGACGAATTCGAGTTTCATTACCGGGCTCTATGTCGTGATCGTCCCCTTGATCGCCGTCGTCTTCCTCCGCCGCTCTCCGCACTGGGTCATCTGGCCCGGTGCGATCATGGCCGTATCCGGCATCTACTTGTTGTCGGGCGGACAGCTCTCGGCCTTGACGACCGGCGATCTGTTGACGGTCGTTTGCGCTGTCTTCTGGGCCGGGCAGATCACTCTGGCAGGCACTACGGTATCCGAAACCGGTCGTCCGCTTGCACTCTCGACCGCCCAGTTTGCCGTGGCCGGGGCCTGTGCGCTCGCCGTTGCCATCGTCGCGGAACCGATCAGCTGGGAGGCGGTATGGGCGGCGGCCCCCGAGATCCTGTATGTCGGCCTCTTCTCCTCGGGTGTCGCCTTTTCGCTGCAGATCATCGGCCAACGCTACACGACCCCGTCGCAGGCAGCGATCTTCCTGTCTTCTGAAGCGCTCTTCGGCGCCTCGCTCGGCGCCCTGATGCTGGGCGAAACCATGCCACCGCTCGGCTACGCCGGCTGCGCGTTGATGTTTACCGCTATGCTTCTGGTTGAAGTGGTGCCCGAAATGGCACGCCGCCGTGCTTCGGACAGACTGAAACCGAGCCCAAATTTGGGTTGAATGCCCAGAAAAGAAAAAAACTTTAGCTCTTGCGTAGTCGCGTTATTGTTGCATTTTTGGCAAAATCTGCTCCCAAACTATATTGCCAACGATATAAAGCGTTGATCTGCGGCGGCTGACGACCAAATTTTTGCTCTAGACGCGCGAAAATGCCGTTCAAAGAGGCGTATCGGCACAGAGGCGTTAAAAAACTTTTGCTTGCCAAAATTTAATAATCGCAGCACTCTCACCGTGTTCGGGCATTTTGCGAGCATGGGAAGTCCTTAGGAATGTGCGCGCCGGAGACGCTAATATTCCGGTCAACCAGTTGCAACAACGCGGGCGTCAGTTCCGTGGCGAATCTGGTTGAGCTAGAGGGGACCTTTTTCTCACATTTCAATGATTGCCTGCTAACGTCTCCGCAAGGAGGCAATATCAGTGATGCTGCCCGTGTGGATGGCGGGCAGAGATAAAAGGACCTGACGCATGGCCGAGACTGGCACTGTAAAATTCTTCAATACCGACAAAGGTTTTGGCTTTATCAAGCCGGACAAGGGCGGCGCCGACATCTTTGTGCACATTTCTGCCGTTCAGGCTTCTGGCTTGGCCGGACTGACGGAGAATCAGAAGGTTAGCTTCGACACGGAGCCGGATCGGCGCGGCAAGGGCCCCAAGGCTGTCAACCTGCAGATTGCAGGCTGAGCCTCCAGCCAACGCTGTCAATTCGAGTTGAAGCCCGGCAGCGATGCCGGGTTTTGTTATTCAGCCTGCATTCACATCGCGGCCCTTACCTTGCCATCATCAAGGTGCAGAACCGGAATCGGTTGAAACAGGGAAAGACAAATGAACAGGCTTGCGAAAACGCTCCTCATGACGGCAACTGCTGCTGCCCTCACCGTATCATCGATCAGCGTTGCGTCCGCCGGTGATTGGCATCGCCACCACCACAACGACGACGCCCTCGTCGGCGGTGCCGTAGGCTTGGCAACAGGTCTTATCGTTGGTTCTGCCATCGCCAGCGCCCCGCGTTATGATGAGCCGCGCTACATCGATCCCCCCTATGAGCCGGAATACGACGCCGCTCCGGTCTATCGCGCGCCCCCGGCTCGCTATTATCGTGCCGACGTCGAGCCCTGGACCCCGCAGTGGGAGCGCTATTGCTCCTATCGCTACCAGTCCTTCGACCCGCGTAGCGGCACCTACATCGGCTACGACGGTCGCAGCCACTTCTGCACAGCTGGCTGATCGTCGCACGATATGATGGAACACGAAGCGCCGCTTTCAGCGGCGCTTTCATTTTGTCGGTCAGATCCCCTGCAGGAACGGGTTGCTGCGTCGCTCATCACCAATGCGGCTGCCCGGCCCGTGCCCGCAAATGAAGCCGACGTCATCGCCCAGCGGCAAAACCTTGTCGCGGATCGAATCGAGCAGTTGCTGGTGGTTCCCCCCCGGCAAATCCGTCCGACCGATCGAGCCGTTGAACAGCACGTCGCCCAGATGGGCAAAGTTCTGCGCGCGATTGACATAAATGACATGGCCCGGCGCGTGGCCCGGCGTGTGATAGACTTCGAACTCGTGAGTGCCGAAGGAAACCTTATCACCGTCCTTCAGCCAGCGGTCGGGAACGACGTTCTGCATGCCCGGCGGCAGACCATATTTCTGCGCCTGCGTCTCGATCCGCTGCAGCAGAGGAAGATCATCCTCATGCGGGCCGACGATATCAATACCTAGAGCCTCCTTGAGCTCCTTCGCACCGCCGGCGTGGTCAAGATGGCCGTGCGTCAGCCAGATTTCCTTGATACTGAAACCGTTCGACTTGATGGCATCAAGGATCGCCGGCACATCCCCGCCCGGATCGACCACGACGCCCTCCTTCGTCTCAGGATCGAAGAGGATCGTGCAGTTCTGCTGAAAGGGTGTCACCGGAATAATGCCGGCCTGGAGCATGCCCATGAGTGCCTCGCTTCTCTATGTCCTGTGTCCCTATAGTCCGAAACCGCGCCGTGCACAGCCCGGGATTTATCGAACGCAGCGTCAGGCAAAGACCGTCGACACCTGGGCCCAGGTTTATCTGGGCCCAGGTGTCGGCATCGGTTCCGTTCGAATTTAACACATTGATACAATCGTTTACCGGCGAGACTGGGCGCGCGGGAACATCGTCATCAACCAAAACGTTACCTGCCTGTACAAGACAAGGAGAAACGAGATGACCTTGAAGCGAAATCTGTTCCTGGCCGGCGCGATCGTCGTGGGAAGCGCCGGTCTTGCCCAGGCGGACATGGTTGCCACGGCCATCAACGATCTGAACGTTCGTGCCGGCCCCGGCCCGCAGTATCCTTCCATCGGTATGGTGACACGCGGCTCGCAGGCCATGCTGGATGGCTGCATCCAGGGAAGCCGTTGGTGCCGTGTTGACGTCAACGGCGTCCGTGGCTGGGTCTATGCACAGTATCTACAGGTTGAACAAGCTGGCAACAGCGTCATCGTCGAACAGCACCAAGCCGATCTCGGCGTTCCCGTCGTGACCTATGAGACAACGGCGAGTGTCGCGCCTGCCGATCCGGCACCAGGTGACGAATTGCTGGGCCCGGTTGGTTCCGTCGAAGCGATCAGCCCGCCTGAAACTGTTACGACCTATGTTCAAACCAATCCGGCCCAGACCGTGCGCCTCCGCGGAGATGTCGTTGTCGGTGCAGCGGTGCCGGATAACGTGACGTTCCGGGAGATTCCGGACTATCAGTATCGATATGTCCGCATCAACGATCGGCCGGTTCTTGTGGACCCCGGTACTCGTCGCATCGTTTATGTCTACAACTGACCATGATGCACAACATGGAAAAGGCGCCTTCGCGCGCCTTTTCTTTGACGGCAGCGTGGAAAACTTTCACGCATGGGTTGCTCTCCATTCCACTTTACATTCAACCATGATAAAATACTGAAATTCAGACGATATCCCTGCTCCCAGTCGGACGTCGGATCGCCTGTATGGCTGGCTATCCTTTCGGACCGCGCAGCCGGCAGCGGCGTTTTGAGGAAACGCAAAGGAGGGAAATCGTGGAAGCCTTATTGCCTATCATCACACAAGTGATAGCAGGTGCCGTCGGCGGCAATGTTGCGAGCGGCGCACTGAAGCAGGTTGCGATCAATACCGTTGCCCGGACGATCGCCGGCGCAATCGGCGGCATCGGCGGCGGCATGCTGCTCAGCATGGTCGGTGGAGAAGCCGCAATGACCGGCCTCATTGCTGACGGCATAGGCGGCTTGATCGGCGGCGGCATCCTGTCGACGATCGTCGGCGCGGTAGTCGCTCGCGCGAGGTAGACAGCGCATCGAAAAACGGCCGAGCTCGCGAGGAACTCGGCCGTTCCTGCTGGTCAAGATCACTCGGCCGCTGCAGCGGCTGGATATACCTCTTTCATGTAGTCGTTCATCAGCGTTTCGCTGATCGTGGCCGGCGTGAATTTATGTGGACCGATTTCCGAGACCGGCGTCACCTCTGCCGCAGAGCCCGTCAAGAAGCACTCGCTGAAACCCGGAAGCTCCTCCGGCATGATGGCGCGCTCGATCACCTCGATCCCGCGACGCTTCGCGAGTTCGATCACCGTCTGTCGCGTAATGCCGTTCAGGAAGCAATCCGGCGTTGGTGTGTGGATGACATCATCCTTGACGAAGAAGATGTTTGCCCCGGTCGCTTCCGCCACCTGGCCACGATAATCGAGCATCATGGCATCGGCATACCCCTTGGCTTCGGCCGCATGCTTTGAAATCGTGCAGATCATGTAGAGACCGGCGGCCTTCGATGCGCAAGGCGCTGTCTTCGGATCGGGCCGGCGATACTCGGCAATATCGAGCCGGATGCCCTTCAGCTTCTCGGCCGGATTGAAGTAGCTCCCCCACTGCCAAATGGCGATCGCGACATTGATCCGGCTTGCTTGCGCGGACACACCCATCATCTCGCTGCCGCGCCAGGCAATTGGGCGGACATAGGCATCGGAAAAGCCCTGGCGCTTCAGGAGCTCGATCGTCGCCGCATCCAGCTCAGAAACCGAGTATGGTACCTTGAAGCCGAGAATCTCGGCCGACGTGTGCAGGCGCTGGTTATGTTCCGTCAGCTTGAAGACCCGGCCACCATAGGCGCGCTCACCTTCGAACACCGCGCTTGCGTAGTGGAGCCCATGGGTCAGCACGTGGATCTTTGCGTCTTTCCACGGCACGAACGCCCCGTTGAACCAGATTTCGCCATCCATTTGATCAAAGGGAACTGAAGCCATTTCGCACTCCTCCGGCGCCCGCACGCCATTGCTGTTGATTGTTGTCCCCAATACGTTTTATCCACTCACGCAGGGGAAAATTACGCATTGTAGTGAAGTTTGCGAAGTCGGGCCAAATTTCCAGTGGAAATGGCGTCCTCTTCCCGCTTCGCAACGCTTAGGGAAGCTAGCAACGGCGCAGAGATACGTCAACAATGCTGACATATTTTTACGAAAGCTTGCCCCGAGGTGCGCAACAAGAAAGGAAATGCCAAATTGGCACGCCAGACGAGCCCGAAGGCGGGCAAGCCCGAACCGCTGAAAATGCCGATGGAAGACACGGAAACCATCGATTTCGAGATCATCGAGCTTCTGTTCTTTTCCTATCGTGACTTCGTTTCCGATCCTGACGCCATTCTTGCGGAGATCGGTTTCGGCCGGGCGCACCACCGCGTCGTTCATTTCGTTAACCGCAACCCCGGCATGACGGTTGCCGATCTGCTGGATACATTGAAGATTACCAAGCAGAGTCTCGCAAGAGTGCTCAAACAACTCATCGATTCGGGGTATATTCGTCAGATTGCGGGGCCTGAAGACAGGCGGCAGCGCAAGCTCTATCCTACCAAGATGGGGCGCGAGCTGGCCCTTGCTCTGGCAGAGCCGCAATCGCGCCGTATTGAGAGAGCATTCGACGGGGCTTCTCCGGAGGTACGGGAGGGCATAAAGGCCTTCCTGAGGGGTATGCGTAACAGACAAAACGCGAAAGCAGACTGAATGGCGACAAAGACAGTGATTTCGGACGACGCTGCGCACTTGCTTGTTGTGGATGACGACACGCGTATCCGCGCTCTGCTCAACCGCTATTTGACCGAGAACGGGTTCAGGGTGACGGTGGCCGCAGACGGTGCTGAGGCGCAACGCAAGCTCGCCGGACTGGATTTCGACCTCATCATCATGGACGTCATGATGCCGGGCGATTCCGGGATCGACGTGACCAGGGGCCTGCGCACGATCAAGAACGTGCCGATTATCATGCTAACGGCACTGGCGGAATCGGGCAGCCGCATCGCCGGACTGGAGGCGGGCGCCGACGATTATCTGGCCAAGCCCTTTGATCCGCGCGAACTGGTGCTGCGCGTCAACAACATCCTGCGCCGCAATGTCTCGAACGATGCGCCGAAGATCGAACAGGTGATGTTCGGACCATATACCTTCTCGCTGACGCGCAAGGAGCTGAAGAAGGCCTCCGAAGTCGTCCGGTTGACGGATCGCGAGCAGGAAATCATGCTGCTGTTTGCCAAGCGCGCCGGCGACACGATTCCGCGGCATGAGCTTATCGGCAACGATGTCGATGTCGGCGAGCGCACCATCGATGTGCAGATCAATCGCCTGCGACGCAAGATCGAGGACGATCCCGCAAATCCGGTCTGGCTGCAGACGGTTCGTGGTATAGGATACCGATTGAGCATCGATTGACAGTCGCAACCCCGGGACCAGCGACCAAATGGTGACATTCGACTCTCTTCGGCGCGAAGACCGTTCGCCCACCCGCGGATGGCGGTGGATGATCCGCAGATTACGGCTCTATCTGCCGACCGGCCTCTACGTCCGCTCGCTTCTCATCATCATCATCCCGATGTTGCTGCTCCAGTCCGTTGTCGCGGCCTTGTTCATGGAACGCCACTGGCAGATGGTGACGCAGCGCCTCTCTGCTGCGGTCACACGCGACATCGCCGCGGTCATCCAGATCATCGAGACCTACCCGCAGGATACGGATTACAGCGAGGTCACTCACATAGCACGCGACCAGCTGGGCCTGCAGATCTCGATCGAGCCGGACGGCGATCTTCCGCCGCCACGAACCAAGCCCTTTTTCTCAATCCTTGATGGCATCCTGAGCGACGAGATCAGCGACCAGGTCAAACGCCCGTTCTGGATCGACACATTGGGCGATTCCAATCTCGTCGAGATCCGCATCAAGCTCGAAGACAAGATCCTTCGCGTGCTGGCAAGACGCAGCTCGACCTACGCCTCCAACACCCACATCTTCATCGTCTGGATGGTCGGCGCTTCGCTGGTGCTGATCGGCATATCGATCCTCTTCCTGCGGGGACAGATCCGACCGATCCTCGCGCTCGCAAACGCAGCAGAAAGCTTCGGCAAGGGTCAGAAGGCTGACAACTTCCACCCGCGCGGTGCAGACGAGGTTCGCCGCGCGGGCCTTGCCTTCATTCTGATGCGCGAGCGCATCGAGCGGCAGATGGAGCAGCGCACCGCGATGCTGACCGGAGTGAGCCACGATCTGCGCACGATCCTGACCCGCTTCAAGCTGCAATTGGCGCTGGCCGGCGACAATCCCGACCTGCACGGCCTGAACGACGACATCAACGACATGCAGTCGATGCTCGAGGCCTACATGGCTTTTGCACGAAGCGAAGTCGAAGAAGACGTCGGCGAAGTGAAGCTCAGCGACCTCTTTGCAAAGCTTGAGACCGATTTCGAACTTCACGAGGGCAAGACACTCAAATACTCCATAGAGGGCGAGGACGGTATTGCGGTGCGTCCAAACGCCTTCACGCGCCTTGTGACGAACCTCGCCTCGAATGCTCGCCGCTACGCCAGCACCCTCGACGTCAACGCCAAACACAGCGCCAAGTGGCTGACGATCACCTTTGACGACGATGGTCCGGGTATTCCCGAGAAAAACCGCGAGGATGTCTTCAAGCCATTCTTCCGGCTCGATGAAGCGCGCAATCTCGATGCCTCGGGCACCGGCCTCGGCCTTGCCATTGCCCGCGACATCGCCCGAAGCCACGGCGGCAACGTCACGCTCGGCGACAGCCCTCTGGGCGGTCTGCGGGCGACCGTGCGCCTACCCGCGTGAAAAACAGATGACGATCGATACGGCGCCAATGACATGGCTGAACCCGCCGCCTCGCTCCGAAGAGCGCAACGGCGACCTGCATGTCTGGTCCGGACCGAAGACGGACTTCTGGCAAGGAACCTACTACGGCTTTCACCGCGACGACGCGCATTTCCTGCATCAGCCGCGGCAGGGCGACTTCACGGCCGACGTATCCTTCTCCGCACGCTATGAGGAGCTCTACGACCAGGCCGGCATGATGGTTCGGGCCGACGCGACGCATTGGATGAAATGCGGGATCGAATATACCGATGGAGCAATGCACTTGAGCGTCGTCGTCACCAACCGCAACTCCGACTGGTCAGCCTTTCGGCTCGACCAGGCATTCGACCGCATGGGCGTGCGCGTAACGCGAACTGGCGATGCTCTGTTCGTTCAATACAGAACAGACCGCATGGAGGACTGGCGCATGGCGCGGCTTGCTTGGTTTGATCCGGCATTTGTGGAGGTTGCCGTCGGTCCGGCATTCTGCTCGCCCCAACGCGCCGGTTTTGAAGCCGTATTCCATGCTTTCTCGCTGAGCGACCCACTGTCGCGCGAGATCCACTGATCACATCAGCTTCTTGCCGTTCGGCACTGGCTTATCGGTTGCCGCAAGAACGATGGCGCCGGCTTCGTCCTCGAAGCCGAGCGTCAGGACTTCTGAGCGGACCGGGCCGATCTGCCGCGGCGGAAAGTTGACCACACCGAGAACCTGCCGACCGATCAGGCTCTCGGGCGTATAGTGAACGGTGATCTGGGCCGATGATTTCTTGAGGCCGATTTCCGCCCCGAAGTCGATCAACAGCTTGAAGGCCGGCTTCCGTGCTTCCGGGAACGGGCTCACTTCGACAATCGTACCGACGCGGATGTCGACACGTTCGAAGTCGGCATAGGTGATTTCGTCAGCCATGTTCGGATGTCCTCAGCCGGCAAGCTCTTCGGCGCGCTTGCGTGCTGCGGCAAGGGCCTTGTCGAAAAGCGGCTGCATCGCATCCTCGGCCATGAGAACGGACAACGCAGCCGCCGTCGTGCCGCCCGGCGAGGTCACGTTCTGGCGCAGGCGTGAGGCGTCGTCGGGGGACTGGTGCAAAAGCTCACCAGCCCCCGCGACAGTTTCCCGTGCAAGGCGCATGGCAAGGTCCGCCTGCAAGCCAAGTTTACGGCCTGCCTCTGCCATACACTCGACGAGATAGAACACATAGGCCGGTCCGCTTCCCGACAGCGCCGTGACAGCATCAATATCGGCTTCGGTTGGAACCCACTCGACGGGACCGGATACTTGCAAGAGAGAATGGACGTGCTCGCGCTGCGCAGCCGTGACGCGCGTATTGGCGAAGGCGCCCGTGACGCCGCGACCGACCATGGCCGGCGTATTCGGCATGGCGCGCACCATCGCAGCCGCGCCGAGATGCCCCTCAAGGAACGAGAGCGTCTTGCCGGCTGCGACGGAAACGACCACCGTCTCGGGCCCGATCGTGCCCTTCACCGGCGGCAGCACGGCTTCCATCACCTGCGGCTTGACCGCGAGGAACAGGACACCTGCCGTCAATCCGGCCGGAGCGGAGGTAACGTGGGTCACGCCGGCATCGTTGATGGTCTTCATCATCTGGTCAGACGGACCGGGATCGACAACCACGATGCAGGAACCGGCCACGCCGCTCTTCAGCCAGCCGGAGAGCATTGCGCCCCCCATGTTGCCGGCACCGATGAGAACGACAGGACCTGAAGATGCGGATGACATTTACGCCTCGCCGACCGTTTCGAAGAGAACCGCTTCCATCGCGCGGTTCGCCTCCATGCCGGACCAGATCACGAATTGGAAGGCCTGATAATACGCCTCGCAGGTGTCGAGCGCACTAGCAAGCAGAACCTCGACCTGCCGATTGGTCGGCTCGGCACCACCGGCGAGCAGCAGCGATTGGCGGAAGATGATGACGTCTTCCTGGCGCCAAAGATCGAAGTGTCCCATCAGTACCTGACCGTTGATCGCGGCCAGAAGCTTGGTGACTTCGTTGACACGCTGTTCGGGAACCTTGACGTCGAAGGCGCAGCCCAGGTGCAGCGCCTCGAACTCTTCCATCCAGGAAAAGGAAACGTGGTAGTCGGTCCACTTCCCTTCAACCGTCATCGCAATCTCGTCATCGCCCGACCGCTCGAAAGACCAGTCGTTATTGGCGGCGACGTACTCGATCATATCGACCGGGTTCGACTGACGCTCGACTTCCAATTCCATGAGGCTCATGCAGCACCTTCTTGACCGGAGTGAATGCGAACCAACTTCGTCAACGAGACACAAGGAGAACACACGCAACAGCCGGAACCACCAACCCTGATGACCGTTGAACCGCTACCAGACTTAACGCAGTCAAACCTGCCTGGAGCTTACCAACCGCTTCGAATCATCATTTAAAATCAGTGTATAACGGGCTAGGCGACACGCCAGCCCCTCACAGCCGTTTTAGGGAACGGCACTGTGGAAAGCTTTTCGGTTTTAGATTCAGAAGGAGGGTTTAACTGACTCTGCCCATTGATCTTTTTGGCAGTGTCCACAGGTGGATAACGGCACCTGGTTTTTAGGTCGCAGCCGCGGCGTGTCTCATAAAGGCCACACCACGGCCTGTGTCACAACGGGAATTACTTGCCTTTGGCGGCAAGCTTTTCTTCAAGCGCCGCGATGCGGGCAAGCAGGGCGTCGTTTTCATCGCGTGCCTTGATCGCCATTTCGCGTACGACCTCGAATTCCTCGCGCTTGACGATATCGAGCGTATTGAGCCATCGCTCCGCCTGCGCATTGAAGGCTGTCTCGATTTCCTTGCGTACACCCTGGGCCGCGCCGGCGGCATCCGTCATCAGCTTGGCGAACTCGTCCATGATGCGGTTTGCTCCAGTCGTCATGGCGGTTTTCTCCCTTTGCAACATACCACTTAGGGCCTCTTTAGCCCCTCAAGAATGAGGTAGGGCTTCGCCACCAAGGATGCAAGCGCTTTGCTCTGGATAAGCCTGCTCGTAGGCTTCCGATCGCCAACAATCGACTTGACCGCTCTTGATCCCAGCGCCATCTTCCGCCCACATCGAGCTTGGCGCGCCTTCAGAAAAAGGACGCCTTGAACTGAAGCGCGTTGACGTCCGACCGGTCACTCCATAGGGCTCACGCCAGCGAATGGGAAAACCTTGCCGACAGTAGCCAATCTCATGGCGATCATGCCCTTCCCCGAGATCGACCCGATCGCCTTTTCGCTCGGTCCACTCTCAATTCACTGGTACGGACTTGCTTATGTCGCCGGCATCATGCTCGGCTGGTATTATGCGCGTCAGATCGCCGGTAACAACAAGCTGTGGGGGGGCGATGTTTCACCGATCACCAAGGTGCAACTCGACGATTTCATCATCTGGGTCGCGCTCGGCATCGTTGTCGGCGGCCGCATCGGCTACATCCTCTTTTATGATCTTCCGTCGGTGATCGAGAGCCCAATCCGGGCCATCCAGATATGGAACGGCGGGATGTCGTTCCATGGCGGACTGACGGGCACTGTCATCGCGATGATCATCTTCGCACGTCGCAACGGCATACCGATCTGGAGCCTGTTCGATGTCGTCTCGGCAGTCGTCCCGATCGGCCTGTTTTGCGGCCGCATCGCGAACTTCATCAATGGCGAACTGTGGGGCCGCTTGACGGACGCGCCTTGGGGCATGGTTTTCTGCAACCAATACATCGAGAAGACCAACGGCTATTGCCCCGGCGGCGACTTTGTTCGCCACCCCAGCCAGCTTTATGAGGCAGGCCTGGAGGGCGTCGTGCTGCTCCTGGTTCTCGCCCTTCTGATCTACAGCTTCCGCGCTCTGAAGGTTCCCGGTTTCGTCACCGGCGTCTTTGCCTGCGGCTATGCGCTCTCTCGCATCTTCGTTGAATTCTTCCGCGAACCGGATGCCCAGCTGGGCTACCTGCTGGGTACCGATTGGCTCACCATGGGCATGGTGCTTTCCACGCCGATGGTTCTGCTGGGAATCTGGGCCATGCTTCGAGCCCGCCGTCAGGCTGCTCTGCAGCACTGACCGCGGCTGGACAGGAGGGGGATCCATGAGCACCGCGCTCGGTGAGAAGATCAAGGCTATCATTCAGGCGAACGGCCCGATCAGCGTCACGGACTTTTTCTCGCTGTGCCTCGCCGATCCGGAACACGGCTACTACAGGACGCGCGAGCCGTTCGGGCGCTCGGGAGATTTCGTGACGGCGCCCGAGGTCAGCCAGCTCTTTGGCGAGATGATCGGCGTCTTCGTCGTACACGCCTGGCAGCGGCACGGAACACCCGCAGGCGTACGCCTCGTCGAGATCGGCCCCGGCCGCGGCACCATGATGTCGGATATGCTGCGTGTCATTTCCCGTATCGCGCCGCCCCTCTTTGAGGACATGACGGTGCACCTCGTCGAAACCAGCGCACGCTTGCGCGACATCCAGCAGGAGACGCTGGCGGCCTATGGCGACAAGGTCAGCTGGCATCAGGGTTTCGATGAAGTGCCGCCGGGATTTTCGCTCGTCGCGGCAAATGAGTTGTTCGATGCCATTCCGATCCGTCAGTTCGTGAAGACGCCGGCGGGCTTTCGTGAACGTATGGTCGGCGTCGACGCAGCGGGCGAACTGACGTTCGGTGCCGGCGTGGCAGGGGTCGATCCAAGCCTTCTCCCCTGGCCGGAAGAGGACGTGCTCCCGGGAACGGTGTTTGAAGTCTCGCCGGCACGCCAGTCAGTGATGCTCGCGATCTGCGATCGGCTGAAGGAATGTGGCGGCACGGCTGTCGCCATCGACTACGGGCATCTCGTGAGCGGCTACGGCGATACGCTACAGGCGGTGCGCATGCATGAGTATGACCCGCCGCTGGCGCATCCGGGCGAAGCGGACCTGACGAGCCACGTCGATTTCCAGGCGCTGGCACAGGCCGCGACTTCAGCCGGCGTCTACGTCAACGGCATGCTTCGCCAAGGCGATTTTCTTGTCGGCCTCGGCATTCTCGACCGCGCCGCCGCTCTTGGCCGGGATCGCGAAGCACATACGCGGCAAATTATCCAAACGGCAGTCGATCGGCTGGCCGGCGAAGGTGAAGGGCGCATGGGCGAACTCTTCAAGGTCTTGGCGGTCTCGCACCCGGCCCTGGATTTGATGCCCTTCCGTTCAGTGGATTGACAGCCCGAGCGCTGCTGGGCCAACATCCGCGGCAATCGACAAGGCTTTGCCATGCGAAATGGCGCGTAAGCAATTCAAGCAATCTTGGAAGTTTTAATGACACAAGCAGCATCTCCGGCACCGATCCAAAGCGCGCTGCTGAAAGAGGCAACCGGTGACGCGATTCTCCACGGCTATTTCACCCGGCAAGGCGGCGTTTCAAACGGCATCTATCGCGGCCTGAACGTTGGCCTCGGCTCGAACGACGAGCGCGAGAAGGTTCAGGAAAACCGTCGCCGCGTGGCAAGCTGGTTTGAGTTGCCCGTCGAGCGTCTTGCTACCGTGCACCAGGTCCACTCCCCTGATGTGGTGATCGTCGACAAAGACTATGATGGCTCCCGTCCTGCAGCGGATGCGATGGTAACGGCAACCCCCGGAATAGCGCTTGGTGTGCTGGCAGCCGATTGCGGACCAATCCTGTTCGCCGACCCGGAGATTGGTGTGATCGGCGCCGCGCATGCCGGTTGGAAAGGCGCCCTTACCGGTGTGCTGGAAAACACGATCGACGCCATGGTCCGACTTGGCGCGAAGCGGGAGGCAATCGTTACCTGTCTCGGGCCATCGATCAGCCAGGCGAGCTACGAGGTCGGCCCGGAATTCGTGGAGCGCTTTGTCACACAGGATCCATCCTACGAGCGTTATTTCGTGGTTTCTGAAAAGCCCGGGCACGCGATGTTCGACCTGCAGGCGCTGACAGTCGATCGGCTTCGCGCCGCGGGTGTGCGGGCGGAAAGCCTGGGCCTTTGCACTTATCCCGACGCCGAGCGTTTCTTCTCTTATCGCCGGACCACACATAATAAGGAGCCGGATTACGGCCGGCAGATTTCTGCAATCGCAATCAGGGAGACTTGAGCGGCATGGCCTTGCACTTCGACAGACCCGAATTCGCCGTCCGACTTGCGCGTCTGACCGATAAGATGCGGGAAGAAAAGCTGGATGCCCTGCTGCTTTTCGCGCAGGAAAGCATGTACTGGCTGACCGGCTACGACACCTTCGGCTACTGCTTCTTCCAGACCCTTGTCGTCAAGGCCGACGGGACGATGGCGCTGATCACGCGCTCCGCCGACCTGCGCCAGGCCAAGCACACTTCTATCCTGGAAAATGTCCAGATCTGGGTCGACCGCGTGAATGCCGACCCGACCGTCGATCTCAAGAACCTGCTGGTCGAGATGGACCTGCTCGGTGCCAGGATCGGCGTCGAATACGATACGCATGGCATGACCGGCCGCGTTGCCCGGATGCTCGATGCGCAGTTGACGTCGTTCGGACAGATTGTCGACGCTTCCTATCTCGTCAGCCGCCTGAGGCTGATTAAGAGCCCGGCCGAAGTCGCATATGTCGAACGTGCTGCTGTTTTGGCCGACGATGCACTCGATGCGGCACTCGCGCTGACCAAGCCCGGTACGGACGAAGCGGACATTCTGGCCGCGATGCAGGGCGCCGTCTTTGCCGGTGGCGGCGACTACCCCGCGAACGAATTCATCATTGGCTCCGCCGAGGACGCCCTGCTCTGCCGCTACAAGGCCGGTCGCCGCAAACTCGATCCGAACGATCAGTTGACACTCGAATGGGCCGGCGCCTACGCGCACTACCATGCGGCAATGATGCGGACCATCGTCATCGGTGAACCGACCTATCGCCACCGTGAACTCTACAATGCCTGCTTCGAGACGATCCAGGCGATCGAAACGGTGTTGAAGCCGGGCCACACCTTCGGGGACGTGTTCGATATGCATGCGAAAATCATGGATGAGCGCGGCCTTTCCCGCCACCGTCTCAATGCCTGCGGCTACTCGCTGGGCGCCCGTTTCTCGCCGTCCTGGATGGAGCATCAGATGTTCCATGTCGGCAATCAGCAGCCGATCGAGCCGAACATGTCGCTCTTCGTGCACATGATCATCATGGACTCCGACACGGGAACGGCAATGACCCTCGGACAGACCTACCTGACGACTGACGATGCGCCGCGCGCGCTTTCCCGTCACTCTCTGGACTTCATCAGCGTCTAGAGCGGGATCCCAAAAGTGTAAGCGGCTTTCGGCTGAAATCCCGTTTATCCACTAGAGGCCGATCAGGACGCAAACCATTGCGGGCAAGAATCCGGAATTGACACATGCCGGCGCCGGCCTTCATAAAGTGCACGGGGTGCGGCACTGGGAAGGATGTAACGAAGGATGAAGCGAGTTGCGACTGCGCCAATGCTCCTTGCCTGCTTTGTCCTATCCGCCTGCAACACGACCGACGCCCTAGTCCCCCTGGTCGACATCGGCGACTCCTCCGCAAGCATGCGTTCATCGCCGGTAACGCAGGGCGACGTGGAACGCATGGCAGGATCGCCGCCACGCCAGCAGGCTTTTGCCTCCGAACAGCGATCGAACGGATATCACCCTGCCTACAGCCAGACGGGCTATCGGCAGGGTTCCGGCGCACCGCCGACCACGATGGAAGCCCAGGCTATGGCGCTCGAAGGCGACACGCGCTCGTCCGCCGCCTCCGCTGCGATAAAAGCCGAGGCGCTGCCTGAGCCGGTGTCCAACGCCCAGGCCGAAGAAGAAGACATGGTGGAAACGCCCCCGCGTGAGCCGCCACGGCAGCAGACCCAGACTGCCATGCTGAATGCCAGCTTGCCTTCGACACGCGCCACGACCGTCCGCTTCCTGCCGATCATCGGCGCACCGGTTCAAGCCGTCACGCCGCTTTCGCGTCAACTCGGAGCCGAGGCGCGCTCGCACGGGTTTTCGATCAAAAGCTCGAACGACAGCTCCAGCGCCTACATTCTGAAAGGATATCTCTCCGCCTTTTCCGACAGCGGCAAGGTGACCGTGGTCTACGTCTGGGACATTCTCGATGGCGGGGGTGCACGCCTGCACCGTATCCAGGGACAGGAAAGCGTGCCCTCGCAAGCGCAGGATCCCTGGGCCGGCGTTCCCGCCTCGGTCATGCAGCAAATCGCCTCGAAAACCATCACCGAATTCTCAACGTGGCGCGACGCTCGTGGCGGTTAAGCCACAAGCTTTTTTTGAAATATGAGCCGAGATGACGCGTTAGCCCTTGCATTCAGGAGCAAGCTGACTAAAAAGCGCGGCTATCAGCAGGTAATAGGCGGACCAAGATGAAGGTTTTCGCAGGCAATTCGAACCGGCATCTCGCCGAAGCGATCTGCAACTATCTCAATGTGCCCTTGGGCAAAGCCAGCGTCAGAAGATTTGCCGACCAGGAGATCTTCGTCGAAGTCCAGGAAAACGTCCGCGGCGAGGACGTGTTCGTCGTTCAGTCGACGTCTTTCCCGACGAACGATCATCTCATGGAACTGCTTATCATGATCGATGCGATGCGCCGCTCGTCCGCGCGCCGTATCACCGCCGTCCTTCCCTATTTCGGCTATGCCCGTCAGGATCGCCGCGCCTCGGGGCGTACGCCGATCTCGGCCAAGCTCGTGGCGAACCTCATTACGGAAGCCGGCGCCGATCGTGTGCTGACTCTCGATTTGCATGCGGGCCAGATTCAGGGCTTCTTCGATATTCCGACGGACAACCTCTACGCTATCCCGGTCCTGACCCGCGATATCAAGGCGAAACACGACATCAGCAACGTCATGGTCGTTTCGCCGGACGTCGGCGGCGTCGTTCGTGCCCGCGCGCTCGCCAAACGCCTCGACTGTCTGCTGGCGATCGTGGACAAGCGCCGCGACCGCCCGGGTGAATCCGAAGTCATGAACATCATCGGCGAAGTTGAAGGCAAGGACTGCCTGCTGATCGACGACATCGTCGATTCCGGCGGCACGCTCTGCAATGCCGCCGATGCGCTTCTTGCCCAGGGCGCTGCAAGCGTCACCGCCTATATCACCCACGGCGTTCTTTCCGGCGGCGCGGTTACCCGCATCACCTCTTCGAAGCTGCGCGAACTTGTCATCACTGACTCCATCCAGCCGACGACCGCTGTCCAGTCGGCCCACAACATCCGCGTCGTGAGCACGGCAAGCCTGATCGGCGAAGCCATCAACCGAACCAGCCAGGAAGAGTCGGTCTCCAGCCTATTCGACTGAACCGCTACAAAATTCTGAACGACCGCTGAGGTTTGAACTTCTCCGAAAATGCAACTTGCGCTAGGATTTAGAAAGAAATCCAGCTGTGAGGGGAAGAATAATGACGCTCGCCGGATTCCTGTCGCTGCGACAGCTCGCTCTGCTTGCACTCATCCCGCTTCTTTGCGCCTGCACGGTCGACGTCGGGCCCAGTTATTCGCGTCCGCGTCTACCGCCTCCTCTTCGCCCGGCCGGGCCGCAGATGTGCACCATGGAATATGCTCCGGTCTGCGGCCAGCGTGGAGCGCGTGTCCAGACATTCTCCAACGCGTGCCAGGCCCGCGCCGCCAACTTCACGGTCATCAGCCGCGGCCAGTGCCGCCGACAGCCCGGCATAACAATCCGCCCGCAGCCTCCCGCACCGCCGCGACCCGGTGGCATCTGCACCCGCGAATACCGGCCGGTCTGCGGCCAGCGTGGACCGCAGATGCGGACCTTCCCGAACGCCTGCGAAGCTGGCAATGGCGGTTTCCGCATCATAAGCCAGGGGACGTGCCGGCGGTGAAGCAGCAACCCTGACGGGCGGCTTTTGTGTGCGCGGGAGCCGAAGCGCATCTCACGAGATGGACTAAGGCGTGACAAGCGGACCTGAAAGCTCGCGGCGCGCGTTAAGCGGCAAAGTTCGATGCTGCCGACATGACTTCTTCGGGCGCCGGTACGCCGAACATATGACGCCCCTCGTCGGCGACCTCCGTGAAACACCATCTGATGACGCCATCACGGTCGAGCAGGAATTCGCCGACCAATTGGCCCTCGCCCGTTGCGATCATGCGCTTGTCATCGTCGGTGAATTCGTAGCCATCGGCATTGTCGAGGTATTCGACAGCCGCCATCGGAGCCATCGGCTCAGGCAGATCGGGCATGTTGACGCGCATCGAGGTGAGCGTGTCGAGGCTGACCTTGTAAGGCCATACTGTCTCCGATTGTGTGAATTCGAGATTCGGAAGCCCGAAGGCACGATGCGATATTCGATCAGGATCGGACGCCGCCACCAGATTGGGCAAGGGGTGATAACGGAAATAGAGGCGCGCCCGATCGATGGGGGTGTTGACGATCGTCAGGCTCTCGACGCCCTTTTGCTGGAGATCGCCGGCAAGGCTCGCCATCGAGGCGATTTGCCGCCGGCAGAACGGACAGTGGAGCCCGCGAAACAGACCGATCAGCACGGGCTTCTGCCCGCGGAAGTCATCGATCGAAATTTTGCCCTGACGCGTGATCGCATCGAGAACGACGTTTGGCGCGCGGTCTCCGGGCTGCAGCGGTCTTTCGCTTTGACTTTCGGGCATGACACCCTCCCTCGCTTGCGCATCGGCCGAAGGCCGAGCAGAAGAACAAAATTG
Source organism: Rhizobium sp. BK538 (assembly GCF_014197575.1). Lineage (NCBI taxonomy): Bacteria > Pseudomonadati > Pseudomonadota > Alphaproteobacteria > Hyphomicrobiales > Rhizobiaceae > Rhizobium > Rhizobium sp. BK538. The sequence continues at coordinate 200,726 of NZ_JACIFT010000005.1, read as the reverse complement.
CGAAAACTCAGCACTTTACCTGCCGGCATTGAATCAATCCAGGAAGGGCAGTACGACCAGTGCGTCGGGATCCAGCCCATGCCTGACGCAAACATCCTGGGCGAGTGAAAAGTATCGCTCGGCCTCGGCCATGTCGTCCTTTTCAAGGTTCAACGTCGCAAGCCCATCATAGCATGGAAACAGGAGCTGCGGTTCGCCGATTTCGCGCGCGAGCTGAAGCGCTTCCTCATAATAGTTCCAGGCGAGATCCGGTTTGCCGTGACATTGATGGATCTGTCCGAGCACGATGAGCGGCACCGCCAGATGATCGCGTTGGTCCAGCGCCCGGTCGATCTCGATCGCCCTCTCCGCCGCCGGAACTCCCTCCTTGGCGCAGTTGTCCGTGAAGGTGCAGCAAGCGACAGCGAGATTGGCAAAGAGACGAGCCTGAAAGCCGAGATCGGAAATCCGCGTGGCGACCTCCAGGCCTTGGCGGCACACATCGATGGCGCGCGCCGGATCGACGATCGTGTAGAGCACTCCCAGATTGGAATAGGCGCGGCACGCAGCGCTCAACAAGCCGGCCGCCTCGGCGACCTCCAGGCTTCGCTCGACCTCGCGCACGGCCTCGCGGTGCCGCCCCAGCCGCGCCAATGCCACACCCTTGGTATTGAGCGCCTCCGCGCGCACCTGCGCGGATTCCGAGGCAGCCGAACCTGCCCCATCGATCGCCGCTGTGTCGAGGCAGGATAGCGCATCATCGGCCCAGCGTGCTGCCGCGCTTTGATCGCCCATTCGGAAAGCAAGATGCCCCCGCTCCTGAAGAAGATGGGCAAGCTCAATCGGCGCATTGCTCTCGCCGAGCAGCGAAGCTGCCTGGGCATAGTCGGCATCGGCAAGATCGCTTCTGCCGGCGGCGAGATTGAGACGGCCAAGCTTTCGCAGGATCCGTGCCGCACCAGGCCGATCCCCAGCCTTCCTTAAGGTCGCCAGTACGCGCCCGTAGTGTTCACGTGCTATGTCCCGCTCTCCCGCCGGGCCGCATAGATCGGCGAACCGCTCAGAAAGGGCAAGCAATTGCGAACTGGCCTGCGGATCTTCCGAAATCGCCCCGAGCGCTTCGCGGTAGAGACGCATCGCATCGTCATTGGCGTAAATCTTGCGGGCCAGATCGCCCGCCGCCATGAGATATTGCACACCCTCGCTCGTCTCGCCCGCCCGGCAGTAGTGACGGCCGAGCTGTGCAATGTCCTCAAGCCGATCTGGTGTCCCATGATGGATCCGCTTGATCGCAGCGCCGATGCGCGCGTGCAACTGCTTGCGACGCTGTAGCAAGAGATTGCTATAGATGGCATCGTGCAATAGCTGTTGTGGAAAGCGATAGGACGTTGCCTTGGTCGCAGCAGCGCCGGGCGTCTCCTCCACGATCTCAGCCTGGCAGAGATAGTCCAACCCATGCTCAACGCGCGCTGTATCGGATGCGACGGCGCGAAGTAGCGCGAGATCGAAGCGCGGACCGATGACAGCGGCTTCCTGCGCCAAGCGCTTGATTTCGGGCGGCAGACGGTCAACGCGCGCAAGCAGCATCGCCTGCAGGCTCATCGGTATCTCGGTTCCCATTTCAGCGCTGGCGACACTCCAACATCCGTCCTCAAAGTGCAGCACGCCCGTCTCGATCAAGGCCCGGACGATCTCCTCGATGAACAGCGGATTGCCGCCCGCTCTCGCGAGAATTCGTGAGCGCGTTTTTGCAGGCACCGAACTGTCTATGCCGAATAGCTGGGCCAGCAGTGCCTCGCCGTCCCCAACAGAGAGCGGCGCGAGCCGCATGAGCGTACGGTTGATCCGGCTCGACTCCAGGCCCTTGCCTTCAGCAACCGACCGCCCTGTCGTCAGCATCATCAGGCGCGTTCGCTCCAGCCTGTCCAGCACGAAGCGAAGCGCCTCGATGGAAGCAGCATCCGCCCAGTGAAGATCCTCGACGACAAGCAACAGCGGACTGAGCGCCAGGCGCCGCTCGAAGAGCGTGCGCGTTGCGTAAAAGATCTGCCGCCGTAGCTGCTCCGGCTCGACATGGCGCAGCGCTCCATCGGGATCTCCCAGGCCAAGGACGTAAGATAAGAGCGGTGTCAGACCGGCGACCTCGCTCTCGCTAAAGCCGAGGTCGATCAATCCTGATGCCAGCAGTTCCGCAGTCCGGGCTGCCGTTTCCCGCTCGGCTATCCCGTAAGCGCTGCGCAGTACGGATGCGAGCGTGCCGTAGGACTGCTCGCCGAGTGGCGAACAGACGGCGCGGCGCACAACAACGTGACGAAATCGCTCTCCCTCAGCCACGGTCGCGAGGAACTCCTTGACCAGCCTTGACTTGCCGATACCGGCCTCGCCGATGAGCTGGACAAGCTGCGCATTTCCGCCACAGGCAGAATCCAAACAATCGGACATCCGCGACAGTTCCGCATCACGCCCGATGAGTTCGGCGTGTAGTCCCAGGCTCTCTAGTCCGCGCGCTGCATGGGGCGTCTCCATCTGCCCGATGAGACGATGCACCTGCACATTGCCCGCCTTCCCGCGAAGCGCCAGAGAGCCGAGATTTTCGAAGGCAAACGCATGCCGCGTCAGGCGCCAGGTCACCGGCCCGACCAGAATCTCGCCCGGGCCTGCCATGGTTTGCAGTCGTTGAGCGGTGTTCACCGTGTCGCCGGTCACCGAATAGGAACGCGCTGCCGCCGCCCCAAAGCCGCCGCTGACCACCGGTCCGGTGTTGATGCCGACATGCAGCTGCAGCGGGTCACCACCAGCCAGATTCAGCCATTTGGCGCCAAGACGGTCAGCGCCTGCAATCATGTCGAGCGCTGCGCAAAGCGCACGATCGGGATCATCCTCGTGCGCCGAAGGCGCACCGAACAGAGCAAGCAGCGCGTCGCCGACGAACTTGTCGACAAAGCCACCGTAAGCTTCCACCGCGTGCGTCAATTCTTCGAACAGCTCGTTTTGCAGCGAGCGCATCAGTTCGGGGTCGGTTCTCTCGCTAAGAGCAGTGAAGCCACAAAGATCAGCAAACAAAACGGTCAGCGGCCGTCGGTCGGCGACATCGTCGAGTGACGACACAGGCGTGAGGGGCCGCGGCACCTCTGCTGGAGCCGTGGGGCTCTCAGGCCGACCAACGGCCGTTCCGCACTTCGGGCAAAAGGCAAAACCGGGCTGGCAGGCCTCACCGCAGGCGACGCATACTACAGGTTGTCTTGCGCCGCACTTGGGGCAGAACGCAAAACTGCTTTCGATCGCAAAACCACAGGCGGCACAATTCATCGGCCTGCCTCTCGGACGCGTACCGCCCCTCACCTGGAGCCGACGCTAGAAGACAGCATGAACCTGCCTGGGGTGACCCGCAAGAGCCATCCGTGCCTAGAGCTCAGTCCGCGCCCTTGACGACCTGGCCGTTGATCGTGACGGATCCGTTTCGCGCAACACTGATATCCCAGCGCTGGCGTCCATCGGGATCCGTCTTTGCAAAACCCTTGGCCATCATCAAGCCAAACGAAACCTGATTGAGATCGGCATTGGTCTTTGCAAGCTCCTGAACGGCGGCGATCGTCTTGTCGAGGTCACGGGCCAGAACCGTCGCGTCCATGGAATAGTCTTTGGACGAGTCGATCCGTCCCCGAATTTTTCCGGAAATCTCGGCATCGTAAACACTTGAGACCGCGCTGATCTTCGGGAAATCCATCACCAGCTCGCCGCCCTTGAAGAGCCGCTCGGCCGCCTTCTTGCCGCTGTCCTGCGATACGGCGCCGCCGGTGAAATCAACTTTGAGAAACTCGTCGCCGAAGGCCGCGAAATCCATGTCGGAAATGGCGAACTGCAGCTGCAATTCCTGTGGCACGAAAGCCGAATAGGCCGCAGGAACGATGGGGCTCGCAAAGCTGATCTGCTCCGCAGTCACACCGACGCCGAAACGAGTGGCATCGGCTGGACCGTCGAGCGTGACCTCGTAGCCGACGTTCTTCGCACCACCGTTCCCTGCAGCGCTCGAGACCGTTAGATTATTAAGGCCAATCGTTTCGTTGAAGCTCGTGAGCAACGGGAACGCATCGCGAAGCATCGCCTTCAACTTGTCGCTGTCCGCAGTGGCAAGCTTCTTTTCATCAGCGTGGTCGATCGCGAACATGATGATGTCGCGAACCTTGTTCGCAGGCAGGCCGTTCACCGCCGCGGCAAAATCAAATGCGTCGGCGCGAATTTCGACCGGAGGCACCTCACGGCTGCTGATCGTCTCGATGAATCCGGTGGCGGAGCCGCTGGTGGCAAAGTTCGTCGTACCAGCTGCGGCGCCCTCCGACGACGTCACCTTGTACTTCATGCCGTCAAAGCTGGCACGGACCTCCTCGGCTTCGGCCTTCGACGAAAAGTTGACCGCCTTCGTGGAGAAGTCACCCGAGCGGAAATAGCTGATCGCCGGGTCGAAAATGCCGCTGAACGCGAAGCTATCGATGGCGTAGGTAAAATCCGTTCTCGGCTGTCCCGGCGCCTTGAAGTTGCCGGAAACATTGAGGGAATTGTTCCCTTCGACGCTCCACAGGCCGGCATCCTGCGGTGTCGCGAACATCGACCAGGGCGCCAAGCCGGTGATCGAAAATCCGCTCGAATCGATCTTCTTCAGGAGCTTCGCAAAATCATAGATGATCTCGTAGCGTGTCCCTGCCGGATTCACGGTCACGAAGCCGTCTTTCGCCACGCTCCTCGGCAGCAGCTTCGTCAGGCTTTCTTCGACCTGTTTCGCCCCTGCCTGGTTGATGTCGGCGGCGTAGGCTCCGGATGCCAGAGCGATCGCGATCGTGCTCGTTGCCGCAATGAGATTGAGCCGCATACCTGAATTCCTCCGCCGCTTGCGTTTTGCCAGCATGTGAGGTTTCCGGGCGGCGGATGTCAAGCTGTGTTGCAGCGCCGCGGTCAGGCCGCGGCGTCGGTCTTAGCGGCGTGCGCCGGACCATCTGCTGCGACTGTATTGTCGGCATTGACGAAGGCCTCGATGTCGGGACGCGGCATCGGCTTTCCGAAAAGGAAGCCCTGCACCTGCAGGCAACCTTCGCGGCGAAGGAAATCGACATGCTCCTCTCGTTCCACGCCCTCGGCGAGAACCGGAATATCAAGGCTCTGCGCTAGAATAAGCGTCGAGCGGACAATCGCAGCTGACTGTTTGTTGGTGACGACGCCATCGACGAAGGCACGATCGATCTTGATCTTGTCGAACGGGAAACTCTGCAACGTCGACAGCGAGGAGTAACCGGTGCCGTAGTCGTCCATTGCCACCTTGACGCCAAGCGCCTTGAGCCGCCGGATCGCATTCAGCGCATGCCCATGGTCGGCAATGATGCCGGATTCCGTAATCTCGAGCTCGAGCCGCGCTGCCACCAGCCCCGTTTCCATCAGGACCTGATGCACGATCTGCGGCAGACGGCTATCGGCGAGCTGCTGGGCCGCCACGTTGACCGCTATATTCAACGGGTTCTTCCAGCTGGCCGCTTCGACGCAAGCACTGCGCAGCACCCATTCGCCGAGTTCCATGATGAACCCCGTCTTCTCGGCGATCGGGATGAATTCCGCCGGCGAGATATAGCCGCGCGTCGGATGCTTCCAGCGCAGCAGCGCTTCGAAACCCAGCACCTCGCGCGTCACGGTATCGTTCTGTTGTTGATAAAACAGTTCGAATTCACCCTTCTTCAGTCCTTCGCGCATCTCGATCGCCAGCGCACTTCGTTCCCGCGCTGCCTCGTCCATCGAGGGATCGTAGAAGCAGATGCTGCTTCCCACCGTCGTCTTGGCGCGGTACATGGCGACATCGGCCTGCGAAAGCAGGTCATCGACGGTGCGCGCCCTGTCCGGGAAACTGGAAATGCCGATGCTGGATCCGACGCTGAGCGATTGGCCGTTCCACTCCACAGGTCGCTCGATCTCGTCGAGCAGGTGTTGTGCTATGCTCCTGGCCTCCGAACGGCCAGCGTGATCGCGCATCACGACCACGAATTCATCACCGCCGACGCGGGCTGCAAACTGTCCCTTCTGCATGACCTTCGCCAGCCGCTCGCCGATCGCCCGGAGCACGGCGTCGCCAGCCGCATGACCGTGGACGTCGTTGATTTCCTTGAACCGATCAAGGTCGAAGCAGAGGACCGCGACGTTCCAGCCGATTTCATGGGTGTTTTTGGTCGAGGTCGCCAGATGTTCGTTCAGCGCCGAGCGGTTTGCGAGGTTCGTCAGCGGATCGTGAAGCGACAGATGGCGGTAGCGGGCCACGGCCGCTTCCGTCGACTGCATGTCGATGATGTAGGTGGACGCGCCGAGAAGCAGGATGATGATCATGACTGCGCCAACTAGGCTGGTCATCACGCCGACGGAGAGAATCTCGCGGGGAACGGACGCGGTCGCGTCGGGGACGATCGTCATGCCTGCCATGCCGAGGAAATGCGTCGAAACGATTGCAAGGATCAGCGGCAGGGCGGCGCCGAGCGGGCTGAAACGTGTCGTCGGGCGAGCAACCCGGCTCGTCACGAAGGCGCCGAACCCGGCCGCTGCAATCAGCGAGCAGATGACATAGACGCTGCTCCACTGGATATCCCCGGCCACCCTGTAGCCGGCGATGCCGACATAGTGCATGGCTGCCACGCCAAGTCCAACGATGGCGCCGCCGGCCTCGACAAGCGCGTCCCGGCTTCGCATCGAGGCCACGGTAAAGCCGATCATCGTGGAGGCGATGCCGATGAAAAGCGACAGCAGCGTCAAATCGGGCTCATAACCGCTGAGCGCCGGCGCGCGAAACCCAAGCATGGCAATGAAATGGGTCGTCCAAATCGTCGCACCGCCTACGAAGCCCGACAGGAAAAGCCAATTGAATCTCTGCAGTCCTTGCGTGCGCCGAACCCGCGAAAAAAGCCGCACCGTCAGCAAGGACCCAAGCAGGCAGATAACGGTTGCGAAGATCAGATGCGGCCAGCTGTGTTCGGCAACAATGCAGGTAAGGAGACGAGGCATCGAAGGGACCAGGTTACGTTTTGGCCTTCATAGCCGCCGTGACATTCTGTATTCCTTAATCTCGCGCGAAATCCGGCTATATGGTTAAGCTTTCGCAATCCGCTTCAACTTCTGGAATCGCCCGAACGACACCACTCGCCAGCAGCTTGTCCGAAATCGTTGCTGCTGTCCCTGGCAAGGCACCAGCTTGCCTTTCCGTCGCATCTATACTATAGCGCACGCGTCCGCGCAGACACCCTTGGAGGCAACGCGGATGAGGATGGGGTAACCCGCCTCCAGTTCCGCGGCAAGCATTGGCCTCCGCGGGGCTCTCCAAATAACCTCGGAAGGAAAAGTCATGAGCCACGAAAGCTACGAGCTCAAGGCCGAGGCGCGCGAACGGGTTGGTAAGGGGTCCGCCCGTGAACTTCGCCGCAACGGTTTGATTCCCGCTGTCATCTATGGTGACAAGCAGGCCCCCATTTCTATCGCTCTGAGCACCAATGAGGTGACGAAGCGCATTCACGCAGGTGGCTTCATGACCACCATCGCGACCATCGAAGTCGACGGCAAGAAGTACAAGGTTCTGCCGAAGGACTATCAGCTCGATCCGGTCCGCGACTTCACGATGCACGTGGACTTCCTGCGCGTTTCCGGCAACACCCAGGTTACCGTTGAAATCCCGGTTCACTTCGTCAACGAAGAAAAGTCCCAGGGGCTCAAGGCTGGCGGCGTTTTGAACATCGTTCGTCACGAAATCGAAGTGCAGTGCCCGGCCGATGCGATCCCGGAATTCTTCAACGTTGACCTGAGCGGCAAGAAGATCGGCGACAGCATCCACATCTCCGACCTCACCCTGCCGAAGGGTGTAGCGCCGGTTATCGCCGACCGCGACTTCACGATCGCAACGATCATCGCCCCGGCTGGCGGCGTTGACGAAACGGTCGAAGAAGAAGGCGAAGCCGAAGCCTGATCGCTTCCATAATTTGTAAAGCATAAGGCCCGCTTTCTCGCGAAAGCGGGCCTTTTCATTTGCACGCGAGGAGCCTGTTTCAGCAACATTTAATACATTTCATGGAAGCATGCCGGTAGGTTTTTAAAGACCGACGGGCGTAGAAAACCGTGAGCGCAAAGTGCGGCTGGGGGCAAACGGAACAATGAACAATTCCGTTGAAAATCGTTTTTTAGCAATCATTTGCGGGGCTTTGCTCCTGTTCGTTGCTCCACTGTTCGTCCTTTTCCTCGTTCTTTCGTCCGAGCGCGCAGACCAGGAAATACGCGACCATATCTCGGTTCTTCTTGTCGCCAATTCTCAGGCGCTCGCAAAGCCGCTCTGGGACCTCGATGATGACAGCGTAACCCAGATCAGCGCGACGATCGTTTCGCAGGGCGCCATCGTCAAGGTTCAGGTCCGGGATCAATCCGGTCAGCTCGACGTGACGCAGTCGACAATACCGAAATCGTTCAACGGCAATCTCGTCCAGGTATCGCGCGCGATCATATACAACACCATCGACGGCCCGAAGAATTTAGGCAGCATCTCCGTCTTCTATCCGGCGCTTGGCTTGTTCTCCGGCCTCAAGCACGAAGAGGTCGTCTTCATGTCGATCTTCATCTTCGCGGTGCTTGCGGTCTTCAGCGCGGCACTGATCGGCAATCGCATCTTCATTATCCGGCCGCTGATGCGCCTTACGGCAGCCGTCGAGGCGACCCGCCAGCTCGGCTCGCGGCATCACGTCAACTGGCAGTCAAACGACGAGATGGGCCGCCTGGCACGCGGCTTCAACGAAATGCAATCGAAGCTCGAAAGCGAGGAACGCGAACTGAAGCTCGCGCATCGCCGCGCTGTCGACATCTACGACCTGACGCCGGCCATGCTGTTCTCGCTCGATGAGGATGATCGCATAACGGCTGTTAGCGACTACTGGCTCGTCGCGACCGGCTACGACCGGCTGCGCGTGATCGGCTGCAGGTTCGCAGACCTTGTGACATCAGATACGCGCGAAGCCTTCCTGAAGCGCAAGAACGACCTCGACGGCGGCGCCGCAGTCGACGTGACGGTAAAGTTCATATGCGCCGACCGCCGCCTCATGGATGTTCTCATCCTGGAATCGACGGCAGCCACGACGGGGTATGACCGACTTTCGCTATCGGTGATGACCGATGTCACAGAGCTGAAAGCATCCGAGGCGCGCAACCACCAGCAAGCGATCCGGGATCATCTGACCGGCCTGCTGAACCGTCAGGGATTCGAGTCGGTGCTCGACGCCAAGATCCGTGAAGCGGATGCGGTCGGCCAGGAACTTGCCTGCCTGTTCGTCGATCTCGATCGCTTCAAGTGGATCAACGACAATCTCGGCCACGCCGAGGGCGACAAGGCGCTCCGCGCGTTTGTTGACCGGTTGAAGACGCATCTGGCGCCATCGGATCAGGCGGCCCGCCTCGGTGGTGACGAATTCGCGATCCTTCTGCCGGCAAAGGATGCGGCCCGCAGGGCAAGCGCGATGGCTGAGCAGATCGCCTCCATCTTCATCGAGCCGTTCGGCCCGGACCTGCATCTGAGTGCCAGCGTTGGCATCGCCATTTACCCACGCCATGCCGCCAACGCCGCCGAGCTGCTGCAGAAATCCGACATGGCCATGTATGCCAAGAAGCGTGATGGCAAGAACGGCGCGCAGCTCTTCGACGCCAGCATGGTGGACCACACAAGGGCACGCGCCGAAATCGAAAGCTGCATCGAAGCCGGCCTCGCCGATGATTGGTTCGACGCCTACCTGCAGCCGATCGTCAACCTGAACGGACGCGGCGTTGCCGGCTTCGAGGCCCTCATGCGCCTCAACCATCCGCAAAAGGGTCTGATGGCACCGACAAAAATCATCAATGTCGCGGAGGAAACCGCAAAGATCGTGCGCGTCGGCAACGTCATCATGGAAAAGGCGATCGCCCATCTTGCGGTCATCTCCCGCCTCCCCGGCATGCAGGACAGCTATCTCGCCATCAACTTCTCGCCACTGCAATTCGAAGCCGCTTTGCCCGCGCGGCTTGCCGCATTGCTCGGCCGCCACGGCATCCGCCCTCAGCGCATCGTCGTGGAAATCACAGAGGCGGTGCTGATGCACAACAATCCACAAATCCGCACTGTTGTCGCCGAGATGCGCCGCTTCGGCTGCCGGATTGCCCTCGACGACTTCGGCACGGGCTATTCGTCGCTGAGCTATCTCAACCGCTTCCCGGTCGACATCATCAAGATCGACCAGTCCTTCACGCAGTCGATCAACGACGCCAACGACGACGTTCGCGAGAAAAGCCGCACGCTGGTGGAAAGCATCACCACGCTCTCTCACAAGATGGGCTGCATCGTCATTGCCGAGGGCATCGAGACCGAGGACGAATGCCAGACCTTGCACGAAATGGGCCTCGACTTCGGCCAGGGATACCTGTTCCATCGCCCGCAGCAAGCCGCGGCTCTGATCGAGCGTCTGTCTGCGACTGAGCAGCTTATTGCGCGGGCGTCTTGAACACAGAAAGGCAACACGATGAAAAAGCTGCTGCTTGTCACTCTTTTGAGCATCTCCGCCTCCACAAAAGCCATTGCAGCCGGCGTTATACTCGCCACCGAGGAATACCCTCCCTTCAGCTATCGTGATGGAAAGACAATCAAGGGCGCCTCGGTCGAGCAAGTCGAAAAGGTGATGAAAGACGCCGGTATCGACTACAAGATCGCGATGATGCCTTGGGCCAGGGCCTATAATCTCGCCCAGACCACGCCTATGAGCTGCGTCTTTACGACCGCTCACAGCGCCAAGCGCGACCCTATGTTCACGTGGGTCGAGCCCTTGCTGGTCGATCGCAACATCCTCATCACCAGGTCCGGGTCAGGCGTGACAGCCAAGAACCTTGAGGAAGCGAGGCAATATACCATTGGAACACAGCGCGAAGATTATACAGAGGCGACGCTGAAGGAGAACGGTTTCACCAAGCTCGACGTCGCCACCGACTTCAACGCCACACTGCGCAAGCTGCTCAATGGTCGCATCGACATGATGCCGATCTCCGAGATCTACTTCACCAAACTCAAGACGGAGCAGCCTTTGGAGAAGGTCACGGTGCTCTCCACCCAGCCGATGGGGATAGCCTGCGAAAAGAACTTCCCTAGCGACCTGCTGGCCAGGATGCAGGAAGCCTTGGACAATCTGATTGCCGATGGCACGCAGAAAACCATCTTCACCAGGTATGGCCTTAGCTCCGAAAACTGATTTTTCTGCGGTTATGGCCTCTGCGCCTTGACTTTGACGCCGTTTCGCGGTGGTGAACGCATAAGGCACATTGCAAGGAACGAACGAGCCATGCTGATCATCGCGGGCCTCGGCAATCCCGGCGGCAAGTACGTCGGAAACCGCCACAATATCGGCTTCATGGCCGTCGACGCGATCTATCGCCGCCATAATTTTCCGCCTTGGTCGAAGAAGTTTAAGGCTGAGATCGCCGAGGGCGAGATCGCGGGCGAGAAGGTGCTGCTTATCAAGCCGCAGACCTACATGAACGTTTCAGGTGAAGCCGTCGGCGAAGCCATGCGCTTTTATAAACTGCAGCCCGCCGACCTCGTCGCGATCTATGACGAACTCGACCTGCCGTCCGGCAAAGCGCGCCTCAAGACGGGCGGTGGTCATGGAGGCCATAACGGCATCAAGTCGCTGGACGCGCATTGCGGCAAGGACTATCGCCGGCTGCGGCTTGGCATCGGACACCCCGGCGTCAAAGAGCTCGTGCAGCATCACGTCCTCGGCGACTTCGCCAAGGCCGATCAGGCGTGGCTTGAGCCACTGCTTGACGCCCTCGCCGACAACGCTGACATGCTTGTCCGCAAGGAAGACTCTCAGCTGATGAACAAGCTGGCGCTGGCGATTGGCGCAAAGGCCGACGAGGAAAAGCCGAAGCTGGAGAAGAAGCCAGCGGCCAAGTCCCATATCCACCAGGCCCGCAATCACAATCAGCCAAAGCTGCCTGCAACTGGGCCAATGGCCGAAATGCTGAAGAAGATGTTCGGCAACAAGGGCGATTGAGCATGTCTGCCGGCGAACTCGTCATGCGCGCTGCCGAGATTGGTGATCTGCCGCGCCTGCTTGCCCTCTACCATGAGCTCAACCCAACTGATCCAGTCATGGACCGCGCACATGCCGAAGAACGGTTTCAAGCGATCCTCGCACAGCCCGGCATGACGATTTTCGTCGGCGTTGCGGGTCAGGCTGCCGCGGCGTCGGTAACGCTGGTCATCGTCCCTAATCTGACCCGGAATGGCGCGTCTTATGCTCTGATCGAGAACGTTGTCACTGCTGCTCGCTTCAGGCAACGCGGCTACGGACGAGCGTTGATCCAGTGCGCCATCGAAGCCGCCTTTAAGGCCGGCTGCTACAAGGTGATGCTCCTGACCGGCTCGAAGGATCCGGCAACGCTACGTTTCTACGAGAATTGCGGCTTCACGCAGGACAAGACCGGCTACCAGATCCGGCGCTGACGACTATTCCTCCGGCTCCGCCGTCAACATCAGAGGAAAGCCGGCGTCCTTGGCATAGTCCATCGCCTCCTTGACCTTGGTCTCGGCGATATCCTTCGCGCAGACCACAACGACGCTCGATCCGAGCTTGTGCGCGGTCATCATGACGCGGTAGCCAGTCTCCTCGCTCATACGGAAAACAGCCTTGAGGATCATCACCACGAATTCACGCGGCGTGTAGTCGTCATTGAAGAGAATGACCTTATAGAGCTTCGGCCGATCCAGCTTCGGTTTCGACTTTGTCTTCGGTTTAAGGGCAATATCGTTGTCACTCATCGGAAACCCACCCGTTGATGACATGGAAAGGCGAGAACAGTTCGCCATATCTATATTGCACCGCAAAGGCGGCGTTCAACCCCTGAGAATGCAAGAGACTTGCGCGAAGAGCTTGACCGCAAGGCGCGTTTTATCCCATAGCCAGCACCAACGAATTCAAGAACAGCAGGTTTCAGGCCATGGGCTTTAAATGCGGTATCGTCGGTCTGCCGAATGTCGGCAAATCGACACTCTTCAACGCGCTCACCAAGACGGCGCAGGCGCAGGCGGCGAACTATCCCTTCTGCACGATCGAACCGAACACCGGCGAAGTCGCCGTCCCCGATCCGCGCATGCAGAAGCTCGCAACGGTCGCCGGCTCCAAGGAAATCATCCCGACCCGCATCTCCTTCGTCGATATTGCCGGCCTGGTGCGCGGAGCGTCGAAGGGTGAAGGCCTCGGCAACAAGTTCCTCGCCAATATCCGCGAAGTCGATGCCGTCGTGCATGTGCTGCGCTGCTTCGAAGACGACGATATCACCCACGTCGAGGGCCGCATCAACCCGGTCGGCGATGCCGACACGATCGAGACCGAGCTGATGCTCGCCGACCTCGAGAGCCTTGAGCGCCGCGTCGAGCAGACCCGCAAGCGCGCCGCCAGCAAGGACAAGGATTCGCTGACGCAGCTCCCTGTCATGGAAGCCGTGATCAAGCTGCTGAACGAGGGCAAGCCTGCACGCCTGCTTCTCAAGACGCTGGCGCTTGAGGAGATCGAGATCCTCAAGGGCCTCAACCTCCTGACCTCGCATCCGGTGCTCTACGTTTGCAACGTCGCGGAAGCCGACGCTTCGACCGGCAACGAGCACACCAAGGCCGTGGCCGCCATGGCTGAGAAGCAGGGCGCCGAATGCGTCGTCATCTCGGCCGCGATCGAATCCGAAGTGGCCCAACTTCCCGACGAGGAAGCAGCCGAGTTCCTTTCGGCGCTCGGCCTCGAGGAAGCCGGTCTCGACCGACTGATCCGCGCCGGTTACCACCTGCTCGACCTGATCACCTATTTCACCGTCGGCCCCAAGGAAACGCGTGCCTGGACGATCGTGCGCGGCACCAAGGCGCCTGCCGCCGCCGGCGTGATCCACACCGACTTCGAACGCGGCTTCATCCGCGCCTTCACCATCGCCTATGACGACTACATCAACTTCAAGGGTGAAGTCGGCGCCAAGGAAGCCGGCAAAGGTCGCGACGAAGGCAAGGAATATGTCGTCCAGGACGGCGACGTCATTCACTTCCGCTTCAACACCTGAGACGCAACCGGAGCGACTGCCGCCTATGCCGGCGGCAGTTTCTCCTGCATGGCAACCGGCAGCTGTCGCATGGCGAAGCGCCGAAGTGGCATCCATCCGGTGCCGATGACGAGCACGATCGCGCCGACGGTCAGAAGCGTGATGTAGATGTAGGTATCGACACGCGCGTCCCCCTGACGGAAGATGCCGTAGAGCGCAAAGCCCAGCGACAGCAATCCTGACGTCACGAATGCGCGCCGGTCGATGATCAGGCCGATCAGCATAAGCGCGACGACGGTCGCAACCACCACCGGCGTACGAAACGATACTGTCTGCAGCGCAGCGAGTGTGCCGCCGCTGAGACCGGCAAGCGAAATGATGCTGTAGAGCAATGCCGGTGCTGCGCCGAGATGAAGCCAGAAGGCAATATCGGAATTGACTGTACGACGAAGCGGGTCGCGCAGATCGAATTTCATGGCGAGTGCGAAAAGGCCGAGCGCGCATACGATCGCGGTGATCGACAACAAGACGGGATGATTGACCTCGAAGAGGGGATCGCCGGTGAGCCAGCCGAGCGCGCGCAAAACCAGCTGCAGAACAACCACCGCCGCCCCCATGATCGTCAGGGCAAGGGCAAGCGGGATGCGATAGAGCAGATAGAAGGCTCCGAGCACAACCGGAAAGGCGAGCGTGTACTGCAGTGCCACGTTGCCGCCAATCGCCATGACGGCAGAGTCTTCCAGCCAGCGCGCAGCCACGATTGCAGTCCAGACCGCAAGTGTGAGCGTCAGGACGACGGCAGGCAATGCCAGCCTCTGGCGTCGAACAAGGATCTCCGCAAGAACGACGATTGCCGGCAACACCGCAAAGAGCGAAGCGATGCCCCACAGCCCTGCCAGCGCCACGATGATGCCGATCGTTATGAGCACATCATGAAAGCCGCGCACGAAGCTCGGCGTCTCTGTGTCTGAAAAAGGCGTTGGCTGCGCGCGAGGCTCCACCGGCTGGCCATCCGCCTTCACGCCGCGTTCGATCAGAAACGGCAAAAGCCGCTCGGCAGCATGGAGAGGAATGATACCCTTTCGGGTGGCCTCATCGAGGATCAATTTCAATTCTGGCATGTTCAAAATCTCGCGGGAATCCGGGAATCGTTGAGTCGCGTCGAATGGTATTGTAGTCGTTTGGAAACGCCTACGAGGGGAAGAAGAATTTGTCCGATCAGAAACTTGCCTTTGAAGATTTCCAGCCGGGGCGACGTTTTGCACTCGGCCCGAGGCCGGTAACGGCAGCGGAGATCATCGAGTTCGCCCGCGAGTTCGACCCGCAGCCGATGCATCTCGATGAGGCGGCCGGTCGCGCCAGCATCCTCGGGGGCCTGGCGGCATCCGGCTGGCATACGTCGGCGCTGTTCATGCGCATGATGGCGGAGAGCTTCCTCATCAACTCGTTTTCGCAAGGTGCGCCCGGCGTCGATTTCATGGAATGGCGAAAGCCGGTCCTTGCCGGAGACACGCTTTCCGGTCATTCGACGGTCATGGAGACCCGTGCGCTGCGCTCAAGGCCCGGCATCGGCATGGTGAAGTTCCGCCACGAGGTTGAGAATCAAAAAGGCGAACGCGTCTGCTTGGCCGAGAATTCGATCATGTTCGTCCTGCGTGAAGCGCTGGAGAAGACCGCATGATCATGACGGAACACTACGCCAGCGGCGAGAAGACCGAAATCGGCAGCTACGTGTTCACGGCCGAACGGATCGTTCACTTTGCCGAGCGCTTCGACCCTCAACTGTTCCACTTGGACGCGGAAGCTGCAAAGGCTACGCTCTTTGGCGGTCTCTGCGCTTCGGGATGGCACACTTGCGCGGCTTGGATGAAGACCTTCGTCGCCTATTGGAATGCAGAGTGCGCGCGACTGGCGAGTGAGGGCATCAGGCCGCCGAAACTCGGCCCCTCCCCGGGATTCCAAGCGCTTCAGTGGCTGCGGCCGGTCTTCGCCGGCGAGGAAGTGACCTACTTCGTCACGCTTCTTTCAAGTCGCCCCCTGGCGTCGCGTCCGGGACGTCGGCTGAACACGATCCTCTGCGAGGGAACGATCGCTGACGGCACCCCGGTCATCCGGTTCGAAAGCACCGTCATAGAATTCGAGTAGTCGCGGGCCTAGTGGCCCGCGAACTCCACCAGGGTACGGACGTCGACGCCAAGCTCTTCCAGCTTCCTGCGACCGCCGAGGTCCGGCAGGTCGATGACGAAGCAGGCGGAAACGACCTCCGCCCCCATCTGCCGCAGGAGCTGCGTGGCGGCCACTGCCGTCCCGCCGGTTGCGATCAGATCGTCGACGAGAATGACCTTCTCGCCGGGCTGGACGGCATCGCGATGCATCTCCATCTCGTCGACACCATACTCCAGGCTATAGGCGACGCGCACGGTATCGCGAGGCAGCTTGCCCTTCTTGCGGATCGGTACGAACCCGGCCGAAAGCTGATGCGCGACTGCACCGCCCAGAATGAAGCCCCGCGCTTCGGTTCCGGCAATCTTGTCGATCTTCAGGCCGGCATAGGGCTGCACCAGTTCGTCGACGGCACGGCGGAACGCGCGCGGGTTGCCGAGAAGCGTCGTGATGTCACGGAAGATAATGCCGGGCTTTGGGTAGTCCGGGATGGAGCGGATGCTCGCTGCAAGCTCCGAAATCGTTTCACTCATGGAGTATCCATATTCTGCAAGGCTTCAGTTCGGCTGCACCCTATCAATTGCCACTGTCGGAACCAACAAAAAAGGCGGCCCGAAGACCGCCTTTCCCTAGAGTCTGGAGCGAAGCTCTCAGTGTTCCTTGTTCGCGTAGACCGAACGCTTCGTCAGGTAGATCAGTCCCGAGAAGATCAGCAGGAAGACCATGACCATGAAGCCGGTGCGCTTGCGGTCTTCGAGATGCGGCTCGGCAGCCCACATCAGGAAAGCCGAGACGTCCTTGGCATACTGATCGACCGTCGCCGGCGCGCCGTCGTCATAGGTCACCTGGCCGTCGGAAAGCGGCTTCGGCATTGCGAGAGCGGCAGCGCCGGCGAAGTACGGGTTGTAATGCGTGCCTTGGGCAACCTGTACGCCTGCCGGCGGCTGCTCGTCGTAGCCGGTCAGCAGCGAATAGATGTAGTCAGGACCGCCTTCCTGATAACCACCGACGAACGGGATCATGTCGATCAGGAACTGCGGGAAACCACGTTCAATGCCGCGCGCCTTGGCGATCAGCGAGAAATCCGGAGGAGCCGCGCCATTGTTGGCCGCTGCCGCCGCCTCGTGGTTCGGGAACGGCGACGGGAAATAGTCCGATGGAATAGCCTTGCGGGTGAACATGTCACCGCTGGCGTTCGGACCGTCCTGAACCTCGTAGTTGGCGGCAAAAGCCTTCACCTGAGCCTCGGAGTAGCCAAGAGCCCCAAGCGTGCGGAACGGCACGAGGCTCATCGAGTGACAGGCCGCGCAGACTTCGGCGTAGACCTTCAGACCGCGCTGCAGCTGACCCTTGTCATAGTGACCGGCCGGCCCGGCGAAGCTCCAGTGTTCGTGCTTCGGATGAAGCAGCGGATAGTGCGGCGTTTCGCTTTCGGCGTGTTGCGCCGGCTCGGCTCCGCCCGAGGCGGCTTCCTGGGCGAATGCCGCACCGCTCAGACCCGCAACGACAGCAAGCGACAGAATGCTTGTAACAAGCTTTTTCATGTTTCTCTTCCCTTCCCGTCGCACGCTCAGGCTCTGACCGGCTCAGCAGCCGCCGCCTTGTTGCGCTTTTCCAGAACCGCTTCCGTAATCGAATTTGGCAAGCGGCGCGGCGTCTCGACGAGGCCGAGAACCGGCATGATCACCAGGAAGAAGGCGAAGTAGAAGAGAGTGCCGAGCTGCGACATGATCACATAGGTACCCTCGGCAGGACGCGAGCCGAGCCAACCGAGAACGATGGAATTGGCAACGAACAGCCAGAAGAACACCTTGTACCATGGGCGGTAGGCAGCGGAGCGAACCTTCGAGGTATCGAGCCAGGGCACGAAGAACAGCACGATGATCGCGCCGAACATGATCAGAACGCCTGCGAGCTTCGAGTCGATCGGTCCGATGTTGAAGGTGATCGAGCGCAGCATCGCGTAGAAAGGCAGGAAGTACCATTCCGGAACGATGTGGGCGGGCGTCTTCAACGGATCAGCCGGGATGTAGTTGTCCGGGTGGCCGAGGAAATTCGGCATGTAGAAGACGAAGTAGGCGTAGACCAAAAGGAAGATCGAAACGCCGAGCGCATCCTTGAGGGTTGCATATGGCGTGAAGCGAACGGTGTCCGTCTTGGTCTTGACCTCGACGCCGGTCGGGTTCGTCTGGCCGACCACGTGCAGCGCCCAGATATGCAGGACGACAACGCCCGCAATGACGAAGGGCAGCAGGTAGTGCAGCGAGAAGAAGCGGTTCAGCGTCGGGTTCTCGACGGCGAAACCACCGAGAAGGAACTGCTGGATCCACTCGCCGACCAGCGGGAATGCCGAGAAGAAGCCGGTGATAACGGTCGCGCCCCAGAAGGACATCTGACCCCAGGGCAGAACGTAGCCCATGAAGCCGGTTGCCATCATCAGGAGGTAGATGAGGACGCCGAGGATCCACAGGATCTCGCGCGGCGCCTTGTAGGAGCCGTAGTAGAGACCGCGGGCAATGTGCAGATAGACCGCAACGAAGAAGAAGGACGCGCCGTTGGCGTGCATGTAGCGCAGCAGCCAGCCGTGGTTGACGTCACGCATGATCTTTTCGACGGAGTTGAAGGCAACCGTCGTTTCCGCGGCATAGTGCATGGCGAGCACGACGCCGGTGAGGATCTGCACGACGAGCATGACCGCAAGCATGGCGCCGAAGGTGTAGGCATAGTTCAGGTTCCGCGGAACCGGGTATGCGACGAAACTATCGTAGACCATCCGCGGCAAAGGCAGGCGCGAATCGATCCACTTCTCGAGGCCGGTTGATGGCTCGTAGCTGGAATGGCCACTCATAAATCAGTCCCCCTCAACCGATCTTGACTACTTTATCGGAAACAAACGAATAGGTCGGAATCGCCAGGTTCGTGGGCGCCGGGCCTTTGCGGATGCGGCCGGCCGTATCGTAGACCGAGCCATGGCAGGGACAGAACCAACCATTATATTCGCCGGCCTGGCCGAGCGGAATGCAGCCGAGATGCGTGCAAGAGCCGATCATGACGATCCAGTTTTCCTTGTCCTTGCCGGCGGAACGGTCAACGCCGGTCGCCTGTGCGTCCGAAGGCAGGTTGGCGTTGCGCGCAATCGGATCCTTCAGATCAGAGAGCGGAACTTCATCGGCAGCCTTCACTTCCTCGGGCGTACGGTTGCGGATGAAGATCGGCTTGCCGCGCCACTTGGCGGTCAGCGACATTCCAGGCTCGAGGCTGGAAACGTCGACTTCGATGGATGCCAGAGCCAACGTCGAGGCATCCGGACGCATCTGATCGATAAACGGCCAAGCGACCGAAACGGCGCCGACAGCGCCCGCCATACCAGTGGTGAGATAAAGGAAATCACGGCGAGTAGGCTCGCCCGTGATCTCGCTTGTCGTTTCGTGTTCGCTCACGGCTTAAACCATCCTCTACGCAATTTTTGCGGAACTCCGCCTTCCCCTCGCGGTAGCGAATCTGTCGCGACACAATTCGACCATAGATTCCCCACCAATCCGGCGCGTTCTAAGCTTGATCGCAAATTATGTCCAGCCTTGGCAAGGCCATGTGGGCACAATGTCGCGGGAATTTTCAGATGATTTTCGAAGACAATCACATGCTTGCCACAGTTGTGCATTGCACCAATTCGAACCTCGTGCTAGGCGAGCCCCACAAACCTCTCCCTATTCCCGCGCCCGCCGATGAAAGACACTT
The DNA here is from genome assembly GCF_014197575.1 of Rhizobium sp. BK538. Taxonomy (NCBI): domain Bacteria; kingdom Pseudomonadati; phylum Pseudomonadota; class Alphaproteobacteria; order Hyphomicrobiales; family Rhizobiaceae; genus Rhizobium; species Rhizobium sp. BK538. The sequence continues at coordinate 180,746 of NZ_JACIFT010000005.1, read as the reverse complement.
TATACTGCATAGGAAGTGTCCTCCTCTCCCTGTTACTGGCGCTGATGTCTTTGCGCTACATCACACACGTCTGGCTTCTCGCCTTCGTCTACAGCTTTCAGATTCATTTCGCCCTGGCCGCAATCGCAGGGTGCCTGGTCCTTCTGCTCCTCAAGCGGCACTGGTATGCCTATCTGCTTCTGACCATCGCAGTGATGCTCTTGGGGCATGGCTTTATCATGCTGAGGGAATTCGCCGCCACTCCAGCGCGTGCCAATACGCCGCCGCTTTTCAGGGTGATGTCCTTCAACATCGAACACGAGAACTTCTCCAATGCTGGGCGAATTGCGGATTTCGTCATCGCCTCGAATGCCGATGTCGTGAACATCCTGGAGGCAGCTCCGCTTCGCCCTTACATCGCACGCCTGTCCAGCACATATCCCTATCACATCGGCTGCGGCGAAGAGATCAACCAGTGCGACACGCTCGTCCTCTCGAAGCGACCGTTCATCGAGAAGAAAGTCGCCAGCCTTGGCAAGCTGTGGCAAAATCGGCTGACGTATTCAGCCATCGACTTCGACGGAACGAAGATCAGCTTTCTCGTAGCCCATCTCGCCAAGCCTTACTTCGATGACTTCCAGGCGGACGAACTCGTTGATCTGGCGTCTGCGACAGTCGCTATCGATGCGCCGCTTGTCCTCACCGGAGACTTCAATTCCGCGATCCTCGACCCACGTATCCAGCGCTTTATGCGCACGAGCGGCTTTCATACCGTCTTTCCGGAGCCGGCGACCTGGCCAATCAAGGCGCGTGACTTCGGTATCAGTATCGATCACGTGCTCGCCCGTGCGCCACTGCGGCTGAAATCGGTCGAACGGATCGAGGACAATATGGGATCAAACCACTTTGGCCTCATGGCCGAGTTTGCCCTCAGCTCTTGACGCAGACTGCGACACGTCGAAATCGGTGGCGAGGAACCCGCCTGATTGCCGCGCCCAGAGTTCGCCATAGAGACCGCCACGCTTCAGCAGGGTCTCGTGCGTCCCCTCTTCTATGATCCCCCCCTCGTCGACGACGATCAATCTATCGAGGGCAGCAATGGTCGAGAGCCGATGCGCAATGGCGAGCACGGTCTTGCCTTCCATGAGGCCGATCAGATTGGATTGGATTGCCTCTTCCACCTCCGAATCGAGCGCCGAGGTGGCTTCGTCGAGAACCAGGATCGGCGCATCCTTCAGCATGATGCGTGCGATCGCAATGCGCTGGCGCTGACCGCCGGAGAGTTTCACGCCACGTTCCCCGACATGTGCATCGAAGCCCTTGCGGCCATTTTGGTCCTGCAGGCGCTCGATGAAGCCAAGCGCTTCTGCGCGCCGTGCCGCCTCAACCAGCCGCGCCTCCCCCGCATCCGGGCGGCCGAACAGGATATTGTCCCGGACCGAGCGATGCAGCAGCGACGTATCCTGGCTGACGACCCCGATCTGCATGCGCAGTGACTCCTGCCTGACCGCCGCGATATTCTGGCCGTCGACCAATATCTGCCCCCCTTCGAGGTCGTAGAGCCGTAGCAGCAGGTTCACCAGTGTCGACTTGCCCGCACCGGAGCGCCCGACGATGCCGACCTTCTCGCCCGGCTCGATCGTGAGCGAAAAGTTGTCGATGACGCCATTTGGCCTGCCGTAGTGAAAAGAGACGTTCTCGAAGCGGATGCCAGGCTGTCGGATGACAAGATCACTGGCACCGGGGCGATCGACCAGTCCAAGCGGCTGCGAGATCAACTCCGCGGCATTCTGGATCGTGCCAAGGTTGCGCATGATGCCGTTGAACTGGGTCATCAACCGGCCCAGAAGAAAGTTCAGGCGCAGCACGAGCGCCAGCGAGAAGGCCACCGCACCGGAACTGACGAGGCCGGCCAACCACAGGTGAACGCTGAGAGCCGCCATGCTGACGATCATGATGCCCGAGAGCAGCGCCATCGAGGCGCGCACGCCGGTGATGAAGCGCGTGAACCGCAGCACCGTCTCCTGATAGAAGTCGAAGCCTTGCCGCATATAGCGGTCGCTTTCCTCATCGCGCGCAAATAGCTTGAGGGTCTGGATATTGCTGTAGGCGTCCACCATGCGCCCGTTGATCATCGAGGCGGCTTCGGCTGTTTCGCGGGAATGAAACCGGATGCGTGGCACGAAATAACGCGCCAGAACGCCAAAGGCGCACAGCCAGCACAGCACGACGACGGCAAGCGAGAAATCGAGCCCTGCGACGAGCACCAGCGTCGTCGCCGCATAGATGCCGACGAACCAGACACTCTCCATCAGTGACGTCACCAAGTCGCCGGTGGCCTGGCCGGCCGACCAGACCTTGGTGACGACGCGACCCGAAAAATCGCTTTGGAAGAAGGAGAGCGATTGCCGCGAAACATGCAGGTAGGATTGCCAGCGCGCCAGGTTGTAGAAACCGGGTGTGATCACCTGCTGATCGACAAGTGCGATCAACAGCGCGACGACAAAGCGGACAATGCCGATAAGAACGAGCATGCTGAACAACTCGGCGCCGTGCGCGGCCAGGAGACCGCTCCAGCCTGCCGCCGGCGTGATCGTCGCGAGAATGTCCACGAGCCGCCCGACGAACCAGAACAAGGCCGCCTCGATCGCCGCCGACATGCCCCCGAGCACCAGCATCGCCACGAACGGCGCCTTCGCTTGACCAATATAGAACCAGATGAATCCAAGCGTGGAGCGCGGTGGTTGAATGTTTTCCCGCGGCGCAAAGGGATTAATCCAGTTTTCGAAAGCACGAAAGAGTCGTTTTATCAGCATATTTGCGATATAGGCTTAATAGCCGGAGCGGGAAAGCAACGGCCCCAGGGCGCAACCTTATATTTTCGTAACAATCGGTAACAACAACGGCATCGCCGTTGAATGAGACTGACCTCGTCACAATCTCGGGGTACAATGGATTTTTACGGGAGATGGCCGCGATGCAAGCAAGAAAGGCACTCATGTCGAGTATCCCGCTGCCCCTTGCGGAACGACTTGATGCAATCGTTGAACAGTTGGATATTTCCTACGATCAGGCTGTCGCAGAGGCGATATCTGCGTGGGTCGATCGTGAGGAAGAGCGGCGCCTGTTCGCCTTGCGTACGCTTGCTTCGACCAACGGCATGCTTGTCGAAGGGAACCGCGTGAAAGACTGGGCAGACAGCCTCTGAGCCGACATCCATGAACGCAAATGAGAAGCCCTCTCCGCATCCACAGAGAGGGCTTCTGGCTTATTCGGCCGCCTCTTCCGCTTCTTCGGAATGGTCGGCCAGGAAGCCGCCCGATTGCCGGTTCCAGAGGTCGGCATAGATGCCGCCTTGGTCGACAAGCGCGGCATGGGCACCGGCTTCGACGATCCTGCCCTTATCGAGCACGATCAAGCGGTCCATCTCGGTCAGGGTCGACAGGCGGTGCGCGATTGCAATCACCGTCTTGCCTTCCATCAGCGCAAACAGGTTTTCCTGGATCGCCGCTTCGACCTCGGAATCGAGCGCCGATGTCGCCTCGTCGAGCACCAGGATCGGCGCATCCTTCAAGAAGACGCGGGCGATCGCGACGCGCTGACGCTGGCCGCCGGAGAGCTTCACGCCACGCTCGCCGACCTGCGCGTCGAGCCCCTTGCGACCCTGCATGTCGACAAGCCCTTCGATGAACTCCCAGGCGTTGGCCCGCCTGGCCGCTTCGATCACCTGAGCATCGGTCGCCTCGGGGCGGCCATAGGCGATGTTGTCGCGGATCGAACGGTGCAGCAGGGACGTATCCTGCGTCACGACGCCGATCAGTTCACGCAGGCTCTCCTGCGACACGGCCGAGATGTCCTGTCCATCGATGGTGATGCGGCCAGCCTCCAGATCGTAGAAGCGCAGCAGCAGGTTCATCAACGTAGTCTTGCCGGCGCCGGAGCGGCCGACCAGACCGACTTTCTCGCCCGCCTTGATGTCAAGAGAGAGATTGTCGATGACGCCTTTGCCCTTGCCATAATGGAAGCGGATGCGCTCGTAGTGGATTGCACCCTTCTTCGCAGACAGCTGCGGCGCGCCCGGCTTGTCGACGATGTCGTGCGTCTTGGTCATCATCTCCATGCCGTCATAGACCGTGCCGATGTTCTCGAACAGCGCCGAGACCTCCCACATGATCCATTGCGACATGCCGTTGACGCGCATGGCAAGACCGATCGCGATGGCGATGGCGCCGACGGAGATCTGTCCGTTCAGCCAGAACCAGATGGACAGGCCCGACACCACGAAGAGCGCGACGCAGTTGTTCATATAGACAGCGACGTGAAACAACGTGACGCGGCGCATCTGCGCGTGAACGGTTCCGAGGAATTCCTCCATACCGCTACGTGCATAGGTCTCCTCGCGGCCGGCATGCGAGAACAGCTTGACCGTAGCGATATTCGTGTAGCTGTCGACCACCCGCCCGGTCATCATCGAGCGTGCATCCGCCTGTTGCGCCGCGATCTTGCGAAGCCGCGGTACGAAGTAGGAAACGATGCCGATATAGATGGCCAGCCAGACGAGGATCGGCACCATCAGCCGCACGTCGGCAGCCGCGATGACGATGATCATCGACAGGAAATAAGTGACGACATAGACGAAGACATCGAGGATCTTCATCGTCGTTTCACGAACCGCAAGCGACGTCTGCATCACTTTCGTCGCAACGCGTCCGGCGAACTCGTTGGCGAAGAAGGTCATGCTGTGACGCAGCAGGAACCGGTGCATCTGCCAGCGCGCGATCATCGGGTAATTGCCGAGAAGCACCTGATGCATGATGAGCGAATCCAGTCCCGCCGCCAGCGGCAGGCCGATGAGGATCAACGCTCCCATCCATGCCAGCCTCGGCCACTCCGTCTGAAGGAATGTCGCCTTGTCCGCCTTGGTCAGCCAGTCCACGATGTCACCGAGGAACTGGAAGAGCGCCACCTCACCGACGGCAATCAGCGCCGTCAGGACCGCCATGATGGCAAGCCACGGCGCTGCCGGCTTCGTATAGTGCCAGCAAAATGCAAAAAGGCCCTTCGGAGGAGCAATCGGCTCCTCGCTGGGGAAGGGATTGAGTCGCTGTTCGAACCAGCCAAACATGAAAATGCTCCGAAACTTGATCGCTCCGGCCTCCCGGCTCGCGCAAAACGGCGCTTGAGCTCATATGGGAACCGGACGTTCACGGGGCGAGGCCACGACAGCCGCGCAATGGATTAGAAATGGGAATTCAGGAAAGAAATGGCACTAGGCGTGCCAGATCGCCACTCGTGGGTTCACGCGTCGAGAGCGCATACGCGGCAATATTTCCATCTTGGCGCTCCCTTCTGGCGATTAAAAGATGTGCATCCTTAACGCGAATTAAGCTGAATTTCCAGCCCCGGCCGGCCGGAAATTGAACAATTATCGGCCCAAATGCGTCCTGTTGCGTCAAAATCACAGTTGCAATAGGTGTCTTTCGACGAAAAAGCGGAAGAGACGACATTCCACTATGGCAGACCTCAGACTAGCCCTTTATCAGCCTGACATTCCGGGTAATACCGGTACCATCCTGCGTCTTGCCGCCTGCCTCGGTTTTGCCATCGACATCATCGAGCCCGCAGGCTTTGACATATCGGATCGCAATCTCAAGCGGGCCGGCATGGACTACATCGCGGCTGCCGCCCTCACCCGCCATGTCAACTGGGATCGCTTCGACGATTGGCGAAGGAGCACCGGCCGACGCCTGGTGCTGGCATCCACCAAGTCGTCCGGCCGCTATACAGACTTCGCATTCCGTGCCGACGACATATTGCTTTTCGGCCGCGAGAGCGCCGGCGTTCCAGATCATGTGCACGCGGCAGCCGACGCCCGGATCCTTGTTCCGATGGTTGAAGGCCAACGCTCTATCAATGTTGCCGTCTCGGCCGCGATGATTATCGGAGAGGCCATGCGGCAGACCGTCTGGGGTTGATTTCCGGCCCCGGTGACGCAAATGCCGACATAGCCTCGGAATATGTCGCGAACGGCGTTGTGAATTTTCCTGAGCGGCGTATAGTTTTTAGCCGGACAATTAAAAAAATGTCCAGAAAGCCATGTTTTCAATTACTTGGCAAAGAGAGATTCGAACAGGAAGGCGCCTGTTCGCGTAAGAGACAAAAGAAACGGCAGAATGGAATCGACGATCGTCATGATCAACCTGTTCGGCGCGGTAGCCCTGCTACTGTTTGGCCTGGCACAGGTGAAGGACGGCGTTTCCCGAGCGTTTGGAGCCCGATTGCGCACTGGCCTTGCGACCGGCACCCGCAGTGGCTTGCGCTCTTTCCTGTCCGGCTTCGTCGCCACGATCGCGCTGCAGAGCTCCACCGCGACGGCTCTGATGGTCGCCTCCTTCGTCGAGCGCGAACTGGTGAAGCCGCGCATGGCGCAAATCGTCCTGCTCGGCGCCAATGTCGGAACCGCGGTGACCGCCTGGATCGTCGCCACCGGCATCGCGTGGCTGTCTCCTCTGGTGATCCTTGCCGGAACGATCCTCCATCGCAGCGGCTCGTCGTCACGCCAGGGCGGCGGCACGGCGTTAATCGGCATCGGCCTGATGCTGCTGTCGCTGCATCTGCTGAGCAGCGCCACCGAACCGATGCGGCAGTCGCCGGCCCTTGGCGCCTTCATCGCCCTGCTGGACAATGCCTGGCCGGTCGCACTGGCCTTTTCCGCCGGCATCGCCTTCATCTCGTCGTCGAGCCTAGCCGCCGTCGTCCTCATTCTCTCGCTCGCCTCAACGGGCATCTTGTCGGCCGGACTGGTCATCGTGCTGGTGCTCGGCGCCAATCTCGGCGGCGCCATTCCGCCTGTGATAGCTTCGCTCGCCGGGCCGGCAGCCGCCAGGCGTGTCACGCTCGGCAATTTGATTGTGCGGGCAATCGGCTGCCTGATTGCATTGCCGCTCGCCGGCTACGGCGCCGAGTTGCTGGGAACGTTGCCGCTGACGCCGGCAAAACTGCCGGTCGATGCCCATCTCGGCTTCAACCTGATCCTTGCAGCCCTCGCCTGGCCCTTCTCGCGCCCCCTTTCGCGGCTGATGCTGAGATTGGTGCCGGACGACACGCAGCCGGACAGCGGACCGAGATACCTCGACGCGCAGGAACTTTCGACGCCTGTTGTCGCTCTCGCAAGCGCGACACGAGAGGTGCTGGGCGTCGGCGATCTGATCGAACGGATGCTGCTGCGCGCCTCAAGCGCTTTCGAGAGCAATGACCTGGCGAAACTCAAGGAAATCCCGTCGCTGGAAAAGCGGGTCGACAGCCTGCAGCAGGAGGTGAAGATCTATCTTTCCAAGCTTGGGCATGGTGGCCTGAGCGAAGAGGACGGCCGCCGTTCCATCGTTATCATCGACTACGCGATCAACCTCGAACATATGGGCGACATTATAGAGAAGGGTCTGATGCCGCAGGTGACCAAGAAGGTTTCGCTGGGACTGAAGTTCTCCCAGGAAGGCTACGAGGAACTGCAGAAGCTTTTCCACCTGACGATCGACAACCTGCGCATTGCCCAGACGATCCTCGTCACCCGCGACTTCAATCTCGCCAAGCAGCTGATGGAGGTGAAGGTCGAGGTTCGCCGGATGGAGAAGCAGTCCTCGGAACGGCATCTGGAGCGCCTGCGCGATGGCCGCGCCGACAGCCTGCAGACAAGCTCATTGCATCTGGACATGCTGCGCGACCTGAAGCGCATCAACGCCCACATTGTTTCGGTCGCACACCCGATCCTCGACGAAAGCGGGCTGCTTATCGAAAGCAGGCTGAAAGGCGCCGCCGAGTAAAGCCGTTCAATCGGCAGACGGCAGCCGCCGCATCGTGAATTCGATCTGGTCGCCTTCCAGCTGGCGCCAGCTCTCGACTTCCGTCCAATAGGCTGCCTTAGGATATTCGTCGAACCATTCGCGCGCCTTGGCGCGGGCATCGAGGAGATTGAGGCAATAGGTTTGTCGGACGAAACGATCGTTCTTCCGGGGCGTGCCTTCTGCCCGGTGGGTGGCAATCCGTCGTTTGAGACCGTCGAACGACGGAGGTCCAGGAATTTTCGTCATGAGCCTACCTCTGTAGGAAAAAGGTAATATCGAAAATTGCTTTTTGCGAGTCGAATCTGAGGAAGCCTCAGTCATCGCCCTCTGCTGGCAGGACCCTGCCCTACCTGCTATCAGAGCAGCAAAGACGAAAGCGCGAGTCGACTGGCGACCCGCTCGGAGAGAGATAGAATGGAAAGACCCGAACTTCCGATCGGCCTGCCTGACGATATCGAAGAGAAGAAGTCGACTGCCCGGGCATGGTTCGAAAGTCTTCGCGACACGATCTGCGCCTCCTTCGAAGCGCTGGAAGACGAACTCTCGGGCCCGCTCTGCGACAGGGAGCCGGGCCGCTTCGTGGCGAAGGACTGGTCGCGTGAAAATGGTGCAGGTGGGGGTGGCCGCATGTCGATCATGCACGGCCGCGTCTTCGAGAAGGTTGGGGTGCACACCTCCACCGTGTACGGAGAGTTCGCGCCTGATCTGCGCGCCCAGATGCCCGGTGCCAAGGAGGATCCTCGCTTCTGGGCCTCGGGCATTTCGTTGATCGCCCATCCGGTCAATCCCAACGTGCCTGCCGTACACATGAACACGCGGATGGTGGTCACCTCGAGCCGCTGGTTCGGCGGCGGCGCCGACTTGACGCCGGTGCTCGATCGCCGTCGCACGCAGGAAGATGAGGACAGCCAGTTGTTCCACAAGGCCATGGAGATTGCCTGTCGCAGCCACTCCGGTGTCGCCGACTACGCTGCCTACAAGAAATGGTGCGACGAGTATTTCTTCCTCAAGCACAGGAACGAGGCTCGCGGCATCGGCGGCATCTTCTATGACTGGCTGCATTCCAGCCAGGAGGCCGGCGGCTGGGACGCCGATTTCGCCTTCACCCGCGATGTTGGACGGGCGTTTGCCATGGTTTATCCACGGATCGTTCGCGCCAACTTCAATAAACAGTGGACAGAGGCGGATCGTGACGAACAATTGATTCGCCGTGGACGCTACGTTGAGTTCAATCTTCTCTATGACAGGGGCACGATCTTCGGCCTCAAGACAGGAGGCAACGTCGAATCCATTCTCTCGTCCCTGCCTCCTCTTGTCCGTTGGCCTTGACCTGACAAATAAAGATGCCGGGAGGGGTTAAATTCGGAGGCCGGATCACTTAGTCTAGGCATGTACGCGTAGCAATCGGAGGAGGATTGTCATGACGATACAAAGTAGCTCTGCGGCATCGGCGGGTGCCCAAGAGCGCCCCCCGCCCATGGATAGACCCGATTTCTTGAGCCGCGTTGCGGAAAGGCTCAGGGCAGAAAGCGGATCCGACCTCCCACTTTCCTGCTTCATCGAACAAGTGAAGCTTCAATTGGCCGGCGGCAAGACACCTGAGGAACTCGACCACCCGGCCAAGGCTCACGACAACAAAGCGGCCGTCGATTGCTTCAGATCCTGGGCCATGCCCGAATAACGAGAAAATGACCAACCGGCCGGTCCTTCGCGCCGGCCGGAACCTTCTTGCCGCTTCGAACATTCAGGCATTGCAGGACCGCGCAATGTCATTGAAATCCGAAAGAAGGAGGAAAAAATGAGACTCTTCGAATGTGGAACGCTTGTCCCCGGATGTGAATGGCATACCAGGGCGAACGACGACGCTGAAATCGTGCGCCGTGTCGTTGAGCACATGCGTAGCGTCCACGGCGAGACCGTGATCCGCGAAAACATGATCGACAACATCAAGGCCCGCATCCGCAACGAGGCCACGGCGGCTTGAAGTTACTTTGTCAGGTCGTTCAGCCGGGCGAGCAGCGCCGCCCGGTCCGGAGAGAAATTTTCCTCGATCCAGAAATTCTCGAGTGCCGACAGCGTTTCGCCGACCTGCTTTCCGGCGGATACCCCGGCGCCCATGACGTCTGTGCCATTGATCGGGAACTGTGGTTTCTTCCAGTTTTCAGCCAGTTCGAGCAGCTTGCCAAGCCTTGCTGAGCGCGCCATCTCCTGCATGTCGCCTTCCGCCTTGCCCCGCGCCGTTGCAAGCGCAAGTTTCAAGCGCGTCTGTATCCCATCCCCACCGTGCCGATAGAGCAATCGTGCAAAGGCAGCCGAAGACAATTCATCATTGATAACAGGCGCCTTGGCCCATGCTTTGAACCAGGCGAATTCGGCATTGGCAAGCTTGAGGCGTGCGGCCATCTTCTCCAGCCGATCGGCATCGGGTGGAATGATGGCGGCGAGACGCAGAAGCGGATCCGGCTTCCAGCCGAGCGCCTTCTCCGTGCTGATCAACGCCGGGACGGCGTCAATGCCCCACTTGTCTGTCTCCGGAAGGATTTCACTGAGCACACCGACCTGCCGCATCCACAAGAGCGCCCGTCCAGGATCCTCCGCGCTGAGCAATTTGCGAAGTTCCGACCATAGCCTTTCGGCCGAAAGCGTCTTTAGCTTGGCGCGAGCCGATACACACGCCCGGAGTCCATCGGCATCCGGACGGCCGGAACCATAATAAGCGAAGAACCGGAAAAACCGCAGGATACGCAGATAATCCTCGCCGACGCGCGTCGCCGCATCACCGATGAAGCGGATGTTGCGCTTCTCGATATCGGCAAGACCACCGACCAGGTCGATCACATCGCCCTTGGAGTCGACATAAAGCGCGTTGATCGTCAGGTCGCGGCGTTCCGCATCGGTCTGCCAATCCGAGCTGAATGCCACCTTGGCCCTGCGTCCGTCGGTCTCGACATCGGCCCTCAGCGTCGTGACTTCGAAGGGCTTGCCGTCGATGACGAGGGTCACCGTGCCGTGCGCCACGCCGGTCGGAACGGCCTTGATGCCAAAGGCAGCCGCCCGCTCGATGACCTGTTCCGGCGTGAGCGTCGTGGCAAGATCGATATCGTTGACCGGGCGCCCCATGAGGCTGTTGCGGACCGCTCCGCCGACGACACGCCCCTCTCCTCCGTCGGCGTTGAGCAGCGTGAATACGCGCGTCAGCGCCGGATCCTTGAACCATGTTTCGTGGCCAAGGTTGGTCATGCATAAAGCCTTTCGTAAAGGGTGCGGACGATGCCCGCGGTAATGCCCCAGATCATCCGGCTTTCATAGGGCATCCGGTAGAAATGTCGTTCGAGACCGTCGAGTACACGCCTGTCGCGACTGTGATTTGCCGGATTCATGAGAAAGGACAGCGGCACTTCGAAGACGTCGTCCACCTCGGTTGGATTGAGTTTCAATTCGAAGCCGCGCCGGACGACGGCAAGCACCGGCGTAATACGGAAGCCAGTCGATGCAAGATAGTTCGGAAGCCGCGCCACGGTCTCGACAAACGACCCGTCGATACCGATTTCCTCTTCGGTTTCCCGGATTGCCGCCCTCTCGGCCGAGCCGTCGATGGCGTCGATCTTGCCACCGGGAAACGCGATCTGTCCGGAATGTTTTCGCAGCGTCGCGGTGCGCTGCGTGAAGATCACATGCGCATCGTCACCGTCGTCGACGACAGGCACCAGAACCGCAGCATCACGAAGTTTGAAGGTCTCCACCTGCGTAACGATATCGGGGTTCAGAATATGGTCGCCGTGATCACGCCAGGAGCGGTCTACCGGGCCGCCGCTCTGGTGAAGCGCGCGGTGACGGAATTCGGCCGCTGAATAGAGCGAACGGTGGTCGGTCAAAGCATTGGTCATCGGGAAAGTGCATCCAGTTCGGCCGCCGGCATGACAGGAAAGGTCACACCGCCGGAGCGGAGACAGAACATCGTCTCGCCATCGACCTGAAGGCGTTCGCCGAGCTCGACGAGTTCGTACATGATGGGCCGGGAGACCAGCGCTTCCAACCGCCCGCGAACGTGAAGATAGGGCTTCAACTCGCTGCTTTCGCCGTGAATTACAAAGCGAAGGGGATGTGCCGCCCCGGCCTCGACCACATCGCCGACATTGGTCCGGAACGTCAGCAATGGCTCGCCATCCCTTTCGCCGGCATTCATTTCAACGGCCAAAAAGGGCGCGTCTACAACACGGATACCGACCCTCTCCACAGGCGTTACGAGATATGTCTTCCCATCCTCATCCTTGCGCAGGACCGTTGAAAACAGTCTGACGAGAGGCGCTCGGCCGATCGGTGTTCCCATATAGAACCATGTGCCATCAGCCCGGATTTCCATGTCGATATCGCCGCAGAAGGGCGGATTCCATTTGTCGACGGGCGGAAGGCCTCGGGGTTTGGCCCCTGCGTCGCCGGCGGCGCGCGAAATCAGCGCGGCAAGACCGGCCGCATCCGTTGTCGCCTTGATCTCTTCGGCTGCCATTCTTCTGTCCCGGTTTGTCTTTAACTCCAGAAGGTCACGAGATAGTCATTTGGAACGAACTTGTCAGCCCGCAACATCTCCATAACTCTATCTGGTATGAGGCTTGCGTGTAAGTCTGCCGATTCGCGACGAATGTTATCAGCCGCTGGAGATGCCTTATGGGTATGATGAAGACCGAAGCCCCCCTTGATGAAAAGGCGATCATCGCCGCGGCCGAGAAGGCACTAGCAGATATCGCCGTCGTCCGGGGCGAAGTCTCTAAGGTGATCTTCGGCCAGGAAAGCGTCGTGGAAAATACGCTTCTGGCGGTTCTCTCCGGTGGCCATGCCCTGCTCGTCGGCGTGCCTGGCCTCGCCAAGACCAAGCTCGTGACGACGCTCGGCGAAGTGCTTGGGCTGGCCTCCAACCGCATTCAGTTCACCCCGGACCTGATGCCCTCGGACATACTGGGCTCGGAAGTGATGGACCAGGACGACAGCGGCCGCCGCTCCTTCCGTTTCGTCAAGGGCCCGGTGTTCGCCCAGCTTCTGATGGCCGACGAAATCAACCGCGCATCGCCGCGCACGCAGTCGGCACTGCTGCAGTCCATGCAGGAATACCACATCACCGTCGCCGGCCATCGCTACGATCTGCCGGTTCCGTTCCACGTCCTGGCCACCCAGAACCCGCTGGAGCAGGAAGGCACCTACCCTCTTCCCGAGGCACAGCTCGATCGCTTCCTGCTGCAGGTCGACGTCCACTATCCGGAGCTTGCGGCCGAGCGACAGATCCTGCTCGAGACGACGGGCCTCAGCGAGACGAAGCCACAAGCAGTCTTGAGCGCCGAGCGGCTGGTCGAAATCCAGACGCTCATCCGCCAGATGCCAGTGAGCGACAAGGTCGTCGATGCGATCCTGGCGCTTGTCCGCTCCGCCCGCCCCGGCCAGGGCAATGCATCCACCGACAAGAACGTCGCCTGGGGCCCTGGCCCTCGCGCCGGCCAGGCCATGATGCTCTGCGCCCGCGCCCGTGCACTCTACGAAGGCCGCCTCGCTCCGTCCATCGACGATGTCCACGCGTTGGCTGAACCTGTGCTGCAGCACCGCATGGCGCTGACATTTGCGGCGCGTGCAGAAGGCATGTCGGTTCGCGATGTCATTGACGGGCTGGTCAAGCAGGCCAAGGGATAAGGAAGCGTCTGCGTGGCACCCATCGGACAGATCGTCAATCCGACCTCGGGCAATGATGCGCTCGCTCGCGCTAGGCAGCGGGCGAGCCTTGTCCCGGATTGTCTGGTCGAGGCCAAGCGGATCGCCAATACCGTCATCGCCGGCTGGCATGGCCGCCGCAAGCGCGGCATTGGCGAGAACTTCTGGCAATTCCGCCCCTACACCGAGGGCGAAAGCCTATCGCGCATCGATTGGCGTCGATCCGCCCGTGACGACCACACCTACATCCGCGACCGCGAGTGGGAGGCAGCCCATACGATCTGGCTCTGGGCCGACATGTCTGCTTCAATGATGTACAAATCGACCTTCGGAAACGCTTCCAAGGAAGGCCGGGCACTCGTCATCATGCTGGCGCTTGCCGAAATCCTTGCGCGCTCCGGCGAGCGCATCGGATGCCCCGGCGTGATGGAACCGATCGCCGCGCGGAACGCTGCGGAACGGCTTGCAACCGCATTGATGCATGCGCCCCTGAGCGGGGGACTGCCCGACACAGCCATGATCCGCGGCTGGAGCGAACTCGTGCTGATCGGCGATTTTCTCGACGATGCGCGTGCGGTCATGGCGCGCATCGCTCCCTTGGCGCGGCGCGGTCTGCGCGGCCACGTGATCGAGATCGCCGACCCGGCCGAAGAGCTCTTCCCCTATGATGGCCGCACCGAATTCACCGATCCCGAGACGGGTTCGAAGCTGACATCCGGTCGGGCCGAGCATGTGCGCGAAACCTACACCCGCGCCTATCTCGAGCGCAGGGATGATCTCGGCCAGGCGCTGCGCCACATGGGCTGGACCTTTGTCAGCCACCGCACCGACCATCTCGCCTCTGAAGCGCTGGTCGCCGTTCACATGTACCTCTCGGGAATGCCCGCAAGGATGACGCAGGGAGAACGCACGTGAACGCTCTTCCCTTCGTTTTCGCCTACCCCGCGATCCTCGGCGCCCTCGTGGCCCTGCCGATCATCTGGTGGCTGCTGCGATTGACGCCGCCGCGCCCGAAGACGGAAGTCTTCCCGCCACTGAAGATTCTCGCAACGGTCCTGAAGCGGGAGGAAACCCCGGCCCAGAGCCCCTGGTGGCTGACGCTGCTGCGCATGCTGCTTGCCACCGCCGTCATTCTGGCTATCGCCGACCCAGTCTTCAATCCGCGCACGAATTCAATTGCTTCGGGCGGCCCGCTCGTGCTCTTTGTTGACAACGGCTGGGCAACGTCGCCGGATTGGGATCGCCGCGTGAAGACGGCCGACGCACTGATCGATGACGCGGAAGCCGCCGGTACCCCCGTTGCCATCGCCTTCACCGCCGATCCGACCAACGATGCGGTTCCGGGAACGGCGTCCGTTGCCCGCGACAAGCTACGCGCCGCAGAACCGAAGCCGCTGGTGCCCGACCGGCAGCGCGCTTTCGAGGCTCTCCGCACCGCGTTGAACGGCGTCCATCCTGGCACTCTCGCCTTCCTGACCGATGGCGCCGCCGCAACCGACAACGACGCAACCGTCCGCCAGCTCTTGGATCTCTCGCCTGCCCAACTGCGCTTGATCTCCGGCGACGCGGCCGAGACGATCGCGATCACGTCGGCCAGCAATGCCGCGGATGCGATGACGGTTACCGCCACACGCCTCGACAGCACCAGCGCCGCTTCGCGCCCTATCACCGCGCAGGACACTCAGGGACGCGCGATCGCGGCCGGCTCGATCGACTTCCAACCAGGGCAGAGCGTCGCGACCGGATCAATCGCCGCACCGTTTGAAATGCGCAACGATTTTGCGCGCGTCAGCATCGATAGCCACGCTACGGCTGGCGCCGTGCACCTGCTTGACGACGGCTTCAAGCGTCGCCGTGTCGTTCTGCTGTCCGGCGAAGTCGGCGATACGTTCCAGCCACTGCTTTCGCCGCTCTATTACATCCAGCGCGCCCTACAGCCCTATGCCGACTTGATCGAGCCGAACACGCCCGATCTCGCGACCTCGATCCCGGATCTTTTGTCGCAGAATCCGTCCGTCATCATCATGGCTGATATCGGCCGCCTTCCCCAACAAACCTACGAGCCGCTGCAGCGCTGGATCGGCAACGGTGGAACGTTGGTCCGTTTTGCAGGGCCACGCCTTGCTGCTGCGCCCGCCGACGACCCGCTGGTGCCGGTCACGTTGCGCCAGGGTGAGCGCGCCCTCGGTGGTGCGCTATCCTGGGCCGAACCACAGCCGCTTGCAGAGTTTCCCGCTTTCGGCCCGTTCGCCGGAATGCCGAAGCCGACGGATATTACTGTCAAACGTCAGGTTCTCGCAGAGCCAACGCCGGATCTTGCCGAGCGCACTTGGGCGAGCCTCGCCGATGGAACGCCGCTGGTGACGACGAAGCCGATCAATGCTGGCCGAATTGTGCTCTTCCATGTTAGTGCGGAGGCCACGTGGTCCGACCTTCCGATATCAGGCAATTTCGTCGAGATGCTGCGTCGCCTCGTGCAGTTGTCACGCTCTGGCGGCGTGACCGCGCAAACCGACGGCGCTTCGACCGCTGAAGCGCTACCGCCATTCCGATTATTGACCGCCAAGGGCGCATTGACGACCGAAACCGGTACGGCACGCCCGCTGATACCCAACGCCAAGGTCACGCCGGTTGCCAGCTTCGATAACCCGCCTGGCCTCTACGGATCCGAAGAAGGATTTACCGCGCTGAACGTACTGCCGAAAAATGCCGAACTGAAGCCGCTTGATGTTTCGGGTACCACCGTGGTGCGTGAAGGGTTGATCGGCGGCGAGACCTGGTCGGCAAAGCCTACGCTGTTCCTGATCGCCTTCCTGCTCCTGCTTGCCGACAGCCTAGTCGTGATGTTCATGAGCGGCGCATTCTCGCGGCTGCGCCCTGCGGCGCGCGCGGCCGCGATTGTCGCCGTTGCGTTCAGCGCGGCTTTCTTGCTGCTGGAGCCAGGTCAATCGCATGCGGATGACGCCAAACCCGGTGATGACCAGATCTTCCAGCGGCTCGACAATACGCATCTCGCCTATGTCGTCACTGGTGAACAGGAAGTCGACCGGATTTCCGAGCGGGGTCTCGAGGGCCTGACGGAATTCCTGACCTTCCGCACCACGCTGGAGCCCTCGCCGCCCGTTGGCCTGGATCTCGCGAAGGATGAACTCGCTTTCTACCCGATCATCTATTGGCCGATCTCGGCGACGGCGCCCATGCCTTCAACGGCAGCGGTCAACAAGATCGATGCCTATATGCGCGCCGGTGGAACGGTGCTGTTCGACACCCGCGACCAGTTCAGCGCACTCGACAACAATGGCAGCTCGGTCAGCGCCAACGGCGAGCGGCTGCAGCAAATCCTCGCGAATCTCGACATTCCGCCGCTAGAACCGGTGCCGTCCGACCACGTGCTGACGAAGTCCTTCTACCTCCTGTCGAGCTTCCCCGGTCGCTACACCGGCAGCCCGCTCTGGATTGAAGCCCGCCAGGAAAATCGTGCTGAGAACGCCAAGTCGGCGGCGACGGCCGACGGCGTTTCCCCAATCCTCATCACCGGCAACGACTTTGCCGGCGCCTGGGCGGTCGATGACAACGGCGTGCCCATGTTGCCGACGGTCCCGCCTGATGAAATGCAGCGCGAATATGCCTACCGCAGCGGCGTCAACATCATGATGTATATGCTCACCGGCAACTACAAGACCGATCAGGTCCACGTCCCCGCTCTCCTGGAACGTTTGGGGCAGTGACATGACGATTGATTTTTCGCCCTTCATCCCTTTGCCGCTCCTGGCGGGGCTGGCGCTCATTGTGCTCCTGACCGCAGCCTTCGCCATCTGGCGCCGCGTGCGGGGCGCCTGGATCCGCTCGATCGCAGCCCTTGCTTTGCTGGCCGCCCTTGCCAACCCACTCTTGCTGCAGGAAGATCGCGAACAGCTGTCGACCGTCGTGCCCGTCATCGTGGACCGCAGCCAGAGCCAGCAGACGCCTGAACGCATCAAGATGACCGACGATGCCCTGGCGCAGCTGAAGGATCGCCTCGCTCGCTTCCCCAATGTCGAACCGCGCTACGTGGATGCGACGGAACCGGAAGGTTCCGACGCTCCCTCGACGCGACTGTTCAATGCGCTTTCCGCCGCTGTCGCGGACGTGCCGCCGGCCCGCATCGGCGGCGCGATCATGCTGACGGACGGCGAGGTCCACGACGTTCCCGGCGTCAATCAGGCACTCGGCTTCGACGCCCCGATCCACGGCCTGATCACGGGCAAAGCCAACGAATTCGACCGCCGCATCGAAGTCGTCAAGGCGCCGCGTTTCGGCATCGTCAACGAGGAGCAGCAGTTGATGCTGCGCGTCTTCGACGATGGGCCGAGCCCCGGCGGCACGGCCAACGTCACGGTGAAGCTCAACGGCAACGAGATCGCGACGCTCCAGGCCACGCCGGGCCGCGACACGCCGTTTTCGTTCAAGGTCGAGCGCGGCGGCAGCAACGTTCTCGAATTTTCGGTCGCGAACCTTCCGGGCGAAGTCACGGACGCGAACAACCGCGCAGTCCACTTGATTGACGGCATCCGCGAGAACCTGCGTGTTCTGCTCGTCTCCGGCGAGCCGCATGCTGGCGAACGCGCGTGGCGCAACCTCCTCAAATCGGATGCGTCGGTAGATCTCGTCCATTTTACCATTCTGCGCCCGCCCGAAAAGCAGGACGGCACGCCGATCAATGAGCTGTCGCTGATCGCCTTCCCGACCCGCGAGCTATTCGTCGACAAGATCAAGGACTTCGACCTCATCATCTTCGACCGCTACCAGCATCGTGGCGTGCTGCCGATCCTCTACTACGACTACATCGCCCAGTATGTGGAAAATGGCGGCGCCCTGCTGATCGCGGCCGGCCCCGAACATGCCGGCCAGGATTCGATCGCGCTGACGCCCCTGTCGTCCGTGCTGCCGGCCGCTCCGACCGGCCAGATGATCGAGAAAGCTTTCTATCCCAGGCTTTCGGAAGAAGGTCGCAAGCACCCGGTTACCCGCGGCCTCGATGGTTCCGCCGACGAGCCGCCGCATTGGGGCCGCTGGTTCCGCAGCGTCGACGTCGAGCCGCCGCAGGGCCAGACGGTAATGGTTGGCGCCGACAACCATCCGCTGCTTGTTCTCAATCGCGCCGGACAGGGCCGCGTCGCCATGCTTCTGTCCGATCAAGGCTGGCTGTGGGCTCGTGGCTTCGAGGGCGGCGGTCCGCATGTGTCGCTCTACCGCCGCGTCGCCCATTGGCTGATGAAGGAGCCTGCCCTGGAGGAGGAGGCCCTGACAGCGCGCGCATCCGGCCGCACGCTGGAGATTACGCGCCAAACCATTGGCGCGGCCCCAGGCAACGCAACGGTACGCTATCCCTCGGGAAGGACCGAAACTCTTCCCCTGACACAAGCCGAGCCCGGCCTCTTCAAGGCCGAGAAGAAGATGGACGAGATCGGCCTTTTCGAAATCCGAAATGGCGACATGACGACACTCGCGCATGTCGGCGCGGTCGATGCTCCTGAATTCAAGGCAATGATATCGACGACCGAACCGCTGAAGCCTGTTGCCGACAAGACCAAGGGCCTCGTTACCCGCCTGTCCGATACTAGCGGCGCGATCAGCATTCCGCCGATCCTGCCGGTTCGCGGCCAGATCCGCGTTGCAGACGACGATCGCATGCAAATCCATCTCACCAACGAAACGGTGCTGAAGGGCATCAACACCCTGCCGCTGTTTGCCGGTTTCGCCGGTGTCGGCATCCTGCTACTCGCCTTTGGCGCCATGTGGTGGCGTGAAGGACGTTAGCCGCATGGCCGGGTTCGAGGTGACTGGCTCGCCCTCTGCCGATGACCTTGCGACGATCGGCGACGCGCTCTCGGCCTTCAATCTCCATGACGTCGGCCCTTCCGAACGCCAGCCGCTCGCCGTCCTCATTCGCGATACCGATGGAAACGTCACCGGCGGCCTCTCGGGCTACACTGCCTGGGGCTGGCTCTTCACTCAGTTGCTGTATGTGCCCGATAAGGAACGCGGCAAGGGCATCGCCGGCAAGATTCTTGCCCTGGCCGAGAAAGAGGCTGCGGCCCGTGGTTGCCACGGCGCCTGGATCGATACCTTTAATCCCCAGGCACTTCGAGCCTATCAGCGGCAGGGTTACGAAATATTCGGCGAGGTGCCGGAATTCCCCAAAGGGCGCACACGCACATTCCTGCGCAAGCGCCTGTAGATAGATGCTTCGCCGTCCGAAGACGGCGAAGCGGAGGTCATTCACCCTTCAGACGGCGATCTTTCCACCGCCGATCTTGGTGATTGCGACGACAGCCGGACGAACCGGCATGTCGTCCTTGAAATCCGGCCAGCGGGTTGAGAGATCCTCATAGTAGGACGGACGGCCGTGACCAGACCAGTCGTCGCCGCCGTCGCCTGGATGCTGCACGGCCACGAATGCTGTCTGGTCGTCGGGCAGGAAGAGCGGACCACAGAGCTCGGCACCCACAGGAACACGGTAGAAGAGCTTGGACGTTGCGCGCGCCTCGCCCTCGGTGTCGACGGCCCAGAGGCCGTCGGTGCGGCCTGTCGCCTTGTTGTTGTTGCCGTCGGTCGCGACCCAGAGGCGGCCGGCGGCATCGATGGAACAGTTGTCCGGCATGCCGAACCAGCCATTCTTCGTCGTTTCGGTCGAGAAGGACGCCCCGACATCGGCGACAGCAGGATCGCCACACTTCAACAGCACTTCCCACTTGCCCGAGGTTGCCCCGAAGGCACCGCCATCCTCGCTGATCTCGATGATATGGCCAAAGGCGTTCTCGGCACGCGGATTGGCGGCGTCCACCTGGTCGGCCTTGCGTTTCGTGTTGTTGGTGAGCATCACATAGACCTTGCCGTTGACGGCATTGGGTTCGATGTCTTCCGGCCGGTCCATCTTCGTCGCGCCGAGCAGGTCCGCCGCGCGGCGGGTCTCGATCAGCACGTCGGCTTGGCTGGCAAAGCCGTTTTCAGCGGTCAGCGAGCCCTGGCCGTGGACGACCGGCAGCCACTGCAGTGTGCCGTCCTCGGCGAACTTGGCGACATAAAGCGTCCCCTCGTCGAGCAGGTTCATGTTGGCAGTGCGATCGTTGGCGTTATAGGTGCCCGCCGTCACGAACTTGTAGACATAGTCGAAGCGTTCGTCGTCGCCGAGGTAGAAGACGACGCGGCCATCCTTGTCGACGATCGAGGCTGCGCCTTCGTGCTTCGTGCGTCCAAGCGCACTGCGCTTCTTCGGGGTCGACGTCGGATCGAGGACATCGACCTCTACGATCCAGCCGAAGCGATTAGGTTCAGTCGGCTCCTTTGCCACATTGAAGCGGTCATAGAAGTTTGCCCACTCATAGGCGCCTTCCGGCACGCCGTAGCGCTTGTAGTTCGCTGTTTCCTTGTGATCGGCAGGCAGTTCGCCGGAGAAATAGCCATGGAAATTTTCCTCGGCCATAATGTAGGTGCCCCAGGGCGTTACGCCGCCAGCGCAGTTGTTGAACGTGCCGATGACCTTGGTGCCGGTGGCATCGGCAGACGTCTTGACGCGCTCATGGCCGGCCACGGGACCGGTCAGCTCCATCTCGGTCGTCGAAGTTACGCGGCGATTGTACTTGCCATCAGGCACGACCTGCCACTTGCCGTCCACTTTTTGGATCTCGACGATCGTGCCGCCGTGAGCCGCCATCTCGATATCCACCTGCTCCTTGGTAAGTGGCGCCTGCTTGATCTTACCTTCGGCGATCGTCACCAGGCCGGGGAACATCAGGTGCGGATTTGTGTATTCGTGATTGACGACGAGGATGCCGTGCTCCGACGAACCTTCGATCGGAATATAGCCGACATAGTCGTTGTTGTAGCCGAACTGCCGGCTCTGCGCCTCCGCCGACTGTTTCTTGGGGTCAAAGGCCGGCGAATCGGAAAACAGCGCATCGCCCCAGCGCAGGAGGATATCGGCGTTGTATCCTTCGGCGACATGGTGATTGGCGTCGACGCCGGCCTCGACTTCCGTGAAGGAGAAGGCCGAACCGCTTGCCGCGCGAGCCTCTTCTGCGCTCAACAGCGCAATTGGGCTGACGGTCGCGGCAATGGCGGAGACGGCGAGCGACCCTTGCAGGAAGCCGCGACGTGAGAAGCGCCGCCCAATGATTTCCCCCATCGTGGGATTGTCGCTGCGGTTATGGCCCTCGCCATCCGCATCCTCGAGCTGGCTGGTCGGAAAGATTTCCTTCTGCGAAATATGTTCGGTCACCGAACTACCCCCATAATATTGACGACATCCGCCTTAGAGCGCTTCCAAAGTCTAGGGACGGCGCATGACAGTCCTGTGATCAACTGAATTTGAAGCGGGGATAGAAATGGATGGGTGCCCGCTAACGCGGGAATCAGCTGAGCGCTGCCTGCCGCGTTTCGGTATCGATCGCCCTCGCGGCAAAGGCCGCCACGACCAGCAGGCCCGCAAAAAGGCCGATGGCCAAACCCAATCCACCTGAGACGACGAATGCCATTAGGGACGGAGCAAGCAGCCCGCCGAGGCGCGCCATCGCACCTGCCGATCCCATACCGGTCGCCCGCGATGCAGTGGGGTAGAGCTCCGGAGTATAGGCGTACAGCGCCCCCCACGTCCCGAGCAGCGCGAAGCTCATGATCAGCAGTGACGCGCCGACCAGCATGTCATCAGGAGAAACCACGAAGAGCAGGCACCCAAGCGCGGAGAGCAGGCAGAAACCGATCAGCGTCGGCCTGCGCCCCCAAGCCTCGACGCCATAGGCGGCAAGCGCATAGCCTGGCACCTGCGCGAGTGCGACGAACACCAGGAAGCCGTATCCGCGGACGAAACCGAACCCGTCGCCGGCCAGCTTCGCCGGCATCCAGGTGAAGACGCCGTAGTAGGAAACGGAAACCAGGAACCAGATCGCCAGGATCAATGCGCTTCGGCGACGAAGCTCTTCGGAGAATATCCCTTCCGCCACCTGCGGCGTCGCGACGATCTCGTCGTCGGACGGCAGGGGCGCTTTTTGGTGCAGCGCCAGCATCTTGTCGACAATGGCCTTGGCCTCGCCTGCCCGTCCGGTCCGCAACAGGTAGAGTGGTGATTCAGGAACGAAGAAGCGCAGCGTCAGTCCCAACACTGCCGGCAGCGCCGTGACCGCGAAAATATAGCGCCAAGGATCTGCCACCCCGGCAAGGCTCGCGGCCCAAGCGGCCACCGCGACGATCAACGTTCCGATCGCCCAGAAACCTTCCAGTGCCACCAGCCACCGACCACGGCTTCTAGCGGGCAGGAACTCGGCCATCATCGCGTAGTCGACCGGCAACGTCCCGCCGACCGCCATGCCGGTCAGCAAGCGCAACACCAGCAGGCTGGTAAAGTCCGGAGCGAAAATTGAAAGCGTGCCGAAGAGTGCGTCACAGGCAACCGTCACGATCAGCACCTGCCGACGCCCCACCTTGTCCGCCAGGCGACCGAAGGCAACGGCACCGATCAGCATGCCGAGAAAGAAAAGGGTGCCGGTCTGCAAGGCTTGCGGAACCGTCAGTCCGAAGGTGGCGGCGATCGATGCCGCCGTGAAGCCGACGGCGAGCACCTGCATTGCATCGGCCGCCCAAACAAGCCCGAAGATGCCGATCAGACGGCGCTGGAAGGCACCCGTCCCGGCGCGATCCAGCGCCTCATCCATGGAAATGCCGCTCATGATCAAGCCCTTCAAGCCACTGAAAGATCACGCAAAGCGCGTCTCGGACATAAGGCTGATACCGCATGCACCCTATTTCCGCCAGCCGATAGTTCCCTTCAGCCGCGCATGCGCGTCCCCCGCGAGCGGTACAACAAGGACGCGCGCCGGATCGACCGGCCCCGGAAACGTCAGCGCGTTATGAGCAACCTTCTCGAAACCGAGCGGGCAGTAGTAGGGTGGATCGCCGATGAGAATGACCGCCTCCGAACCCGAGCGGCGCGCGGCGTCGATGGCAATCCGGACGAGTTCCCGGCCGATGCCGCGGCCCTTGTGAGACGGCCGCACCGCAAGTGGTCCAAGCAGGTGCCCATTCACCGAGCCGGCCTGGACGGGCGTCATTCGTACCGATGCGATTGTCTCGCCGTCATCGGCGCAAATGAAGGAAAGTGAAAGATCGTGCGGTCCCTGCTCGCGAATGCGGGCTGCCGCGCGCGTATGCCGGCCGGGGCCGAATGCTTCTTCGTTGATGTGTTCGATTGCAGCGTCGTGCGACGCGTCCTCAGTGAGGTAGACCAGATCGTGCTTATGCATGATGAGACGGAAACCGGATAGACAGAATTGATGGATCTCGAGCACGCCCTTCGGCGTTCGGGAGCATCAGCGTCGTCGCAGGTTTCTCGGTGCAAACATCAAATCGGGTTCCAAAATGTGAAATGGCCGATAGCAGGAAAAAATTCGATCGTCCAATGGAATTTGGCGAGAGACCGCACGGGCGTGACGCAGTGTTCAATCTTTACCGCCTGTAAACAAGCAAAAGCTGCGATATGTTCTGACCCAACACAATCTGAAGGATGACAACATGGGCATGCTGGTTGACGGCGTCTGGCATGACGTCTGGTACGATACAAAAGAAACCAAGGGGCACTTCAAGCGCGCCGCTTCCCAGTTTCGCAACTGGATTACGGCCGATGGCGCAGCCGGGCCGTCCGGTACGGGTGGCTTCAAGGCCGAGGCTGACCGCTACCATCTCTATGTTTCGCTGGCGTGCCCCTGGGCGCATCGCACGCTGATCTTCCGCAAGCTCAAGAAGCTCGAGGATCTTATCGGCGTTTCGGTCGTCGATCCGCTCATGCTGTCAAACGGCTGGGAGTTCAAGGTCGGCGACGGTGCGACCGGCGATCATCTCTTCGGTGCCAAGACGCTGTCGGAGGTCTACGTGAAGGCCGATCCGCACTATTGCGGCCGCGTGACTGTCCCGGTCTTGTGGGACAGGAAGACCAATACGATCGTGAACAACGAGTCTTCCGAGATCATCAGGATGTTCAACAGCGCCTTTGATCATCTGACCGGCTCGGCCGTTGATTTCTACCCGCAGGATTTGCGGGCTGACATCGATGAGCTAAATACCGTCGTCTACGACACCGTCAACAACGGCGTCTACAAGGCCGGCTTCGCGACGACACAGGAGGCCTATGGCGAAAATGTCGTCAGGCTCTTCGAGACGCTTGATATGCTGGACGAGCGCCTCGGCAAGGGTCGTTATCTCTTCAGCGATCGGCTGACCGAGGCCGATTGGCGACTGTTCACGACCTTAGTCCGTTTCGATGCCGTCTATGTCGGTCACTTCAAGTGCAATATCCGCCGCATAGACGACTACCCCAATCTGTCGGCCTATCTGCGCGATCTCTACCAGACGCCGGGCGTCAAGGAGACGGTGAACTTCCGCCATATCAAGGACCACTATTACCGCAGCCACAAGACGATCAATCCGACGGGGATTGTGCCCGTCGGCCCGGCGCTCGATCTCGACCATCCGCATGGCCGTGCCCGATTGGCAGCGGCCTAGCCTGTGTTCTACCAGACGTGGGCGGGCTCCTGCTCGCCCGCGAGTTCAGCCAGGCGACGGCGCGTCGCTTCAGTTGTGCCCACTGGCAGATCATCGACCTCAAAGAAGCCGCACTCGACGATTTCCCGGTCCGGTGGCCGGGGTGCCGTCTGCTCCACCTGGGTCTTATAGAAGAGAACATGGTCGCGTCGGCTGGCCGCCGTGTTGAAATAGATGTGGAAGAGCTGAGGCCGGCCGAGAATACGCAGATTCCCTTCCTCGCGAAGTTCCTTGATCAGGGCCTCCTCGGCAGTCTCATTGCGCTCAAGCCCTCCGCCCGGCATATGCCAGCCGGGCACGTAGCTGTGCCGCACGAGGAAGATGCGCCCCGCCGAATCGAAGCAGGCGGCTCGCACACCCATCGTCATTCCGCGCGCGATCGCGAAATAGACATGCACGATGCGCATCAGGACTCGTGATTGCCAGGGGCGGATGGTTCCGGTCACGCTTTTTCCAATTCCATTAATCCGTTCAAGCAGATGTGTTTGAATTGCAGACTTACTGGGCTATGTCTGCTCGCATGTTCAAGCTCGCGCACATCTCCGATATCCATCTCGGCCCGCTCCCTCGCCTTTCCGTCCGCGAGCTCTTCTCCAAACGCATTACCGGCTTTGTGAACTGGCATCGCAACCGGCGCAAGCACCTTTTCGGCAGCACGCTGGATCTGCTGCTGGACGACATACGCGCGAAGCAGGCCGATCATCTGGCGGTCACCGGCGACCTGGTGAACCTCGCAAGCGGCTTGGAGATTCGCGCCGCCGCCGCCTGGCTGAAAGAACTCGGTGACCCCGAGGACAATTCCGTCGTGCCCGGAAACCATGATGCTTACGTTCCCGGCGCCTACGAAAAATCGGTGCGTGCATGGTACGACAACGTGCGCGGCGACCTCGCGCCGCCCGAATGGCAGCAAGATCGCCACGTCTTTCCCTATCTCCGCGTTCGCGGCAAGGTCGCCATCGTCGGCTGCTCGACAGCCGTCGCAACGCCCCCTTTCGCGGCCAGCGGCTTCTTTGGTGAGCGCCAGGCGCGAGACACCGTCAACATGCTGCGCGCGGCTGGCGAAGCCGGCTTGTTTCGGGTCGTGATGATCCACCATCCACCTATTCGTGGCGCAACGTCCTTCCACAAGCGGATGATCGGCATTCGCCGCTTCGGCGCCGTGATCTCCACCGGCGGCGCCGAACTGGTGCTCCACGGCCATACGCATTTGAACACGCTCCACTGGCTGCGCGGCCAGACTGGCCCCGTCCCGGTGGTCGGCATCGCCTCCGCATCGCAGGGACCAGGAGGACTAAAGCCCCGCGCCGCCTACAATCTGTTCTCGATCGACGGCTCTCCGCGTGCCTGGGAACTGACCGGGGAACGCTTCAGCATCAACGCCATGGGCGACGGCGTATGCAGTGAAAGTGTCGATATTTTCAAGGGTTAGCGCCACCTTCGAAATCATCGTCTCGCCAAGTTGATTCAGAAACTGAAGATGACGGTATCTTGAATTCGGAAAGCATCCGAGGCCTTGGCAATTGGCGATTGCCACGTAAACTCGTTGTCTCTGCAGTATCAATTCACGGAGTCATTGCATGCCCATGGCGTTCATCAGTCTTCGCGGTCTGGCTTTGGCCGGCTCGCTTGCCATCGCTGTCTCTTCATCCGCCCTTGCGATCGGTGATGAGAGCGACGAAACCAAGCCGCCGCCAAAGACCGAAACGACGACAAAATGCACTGCCGGCAAGGTCTGGGACGTAAAGCGCAAGGAATGCGTGGTTCCGAAGAAGAATTCGTTCAACGATGACGACCTCTACAAGGCAGCCCGTGAATTTGCCTATGCCGGTCAATATGACAACGCCCTGACCGTGCTTCAGCTTGCCAACAACCAGAACGATCCGCGCATCCTGAACTACCTCGGCTACGCCAACCGCAAGGCGGGTAGAATGGAACTGGGGATGTCGTATTATCGCAAGGCGCTGCAGGCCGACGAGAATTATGTTCTGGCACGGTCATATATGGGCCAAGCTTTGGTGGAACAGGGTGATGTACAGGGAGCGCGCGTCCAGCTCGTCGAGATCCGGGATCGGGGCGGCGAGCAGACCTGGGCCTACCGCTCGCTACTGCAAACATTAAACGGCTACCGCACGTATTGAGGTTGCAGCACCGGTACCAGCGAAGAAAAGCTTTGAGAACCCGTGGGATACGCGGCCGGATGCTTGCGAAGCATCAGGTACTTGTTTCATAAAGGACACAGAAGCGATATAAATCGATCTCCTGCTGGGCGTTCTGCCTGAACGCCCATGCATTACTTGGAAAGACCATGCGTCAACCCGTGACGACCATCGATATCAGACGCGACCTAGTGGGCCTTCTGCCCCGGCTGCGGCGTTTCGCGATGACCCTTGCAGGTGATGCAGCAAGTGCGGACGAACTCGCGCAAGCGGCGTGTGAGCGCGCCATCGCCAGGAGCAACCAATGGAATGGCGAAGGCCGTCTGGAGAGCTGGGTCTACACCCTCGCCCGCCAGCAATGGAGTGACGACCATCGCCGACGCAAGCCGCATGCCGTTTCGAAAACCAATATCACCGATATCCGCGAGGCGAGCCGCGACCGTGCCCCCCTCGTCGATCCTGATGTCATCCACCACATGGTTTCCGAGATGCCCGAAGGCACCTCTAGCGCGTTTCTGCTGGTCATCGTCGAGGGGCATAGCTATCAACAGACGGCTGATATTATGGGTGTCACGATCAACATCGTCGTATCGCAGCTTGCCGCGGCGAGGCTGCATTTCGCCAGCATCGCGGACAATTATTCTCACAGGTACTGAATTGCTCGATTTCAAAAAACTGCCGCTCGATGCTCAGCTAACCGCCCTGCTGGATGGCGAGACGACGCCCGAACAGAAGCAGGAGCTGGAGCAGCGCCTGGCCAACGACGAGGGTGCCAAGCGGCTCTATGACAAGCTGCGACACGGCGCCGACTTCGGAAAGCACCGCCTCGACGATGTTCTCAAGGAACCGGTTCCCCTCGCCCTTGTTCGGTCGATCAAGAGCGCACAGCCCCCGAAGGCTCCGGTTGCCTCGCGCGTTTCGCGGCCCTCGTTTAAGCTTGCGCCAACCGGGCCACAGGCTCTTGCGGCAGCAATCATCCTCTTCATCGCCGGCTGCGGCATCGGTTTTTTCGCCGCCGGCAGCACCAGCACGATGCAATCGGCACCCCCGGCAACGATCGAAGCCGCCGCCGATTCCAGCCAATGGCTGACAGACGTCATCGCCAACCAACGCCTGATCGCTCGCCAGCCGCGTCATATTTTCGAGGTGCCGTCGACGCAGGCGGAGGAAATTTCCACCTGGCTGACCTCAACGGTTGGCGTTGCATTCCGCGTGCCTGACCTGTCGGATCAGGGCTGGACCTTCCAGGGTGCACGCGTCTTCATCGGCGACGGCCGGCCGGTCGGCCAGCTGGTCTACACGAGCTCCGATGGCGATCTGGCTTCCATCTGCTTCCGCAAGGACAGCTTGCCCTCCGAGATCGACGATTTCAAAGAAACGATCAAGGACGAGATCGGGGTGGTTGCCTGGCACAATGCCGGCACGTCCTATGTGCTCGTCGGCCCATCGTCGGAAGCGTCGCTCGGCCAGCTCGCCATGCAGGTTGCGGCATCGATCTGATGTTCGGGTAGGCCGCAACGATGCGGCCGCCCGAATGACGACGCCCAAAAATTCTCGGCACTGTCCAGGAAGGAGTGCAGCGGAATAGTCCGCTGCACCAGAGCGCGGCGCGTCAGGCCTTTCCAGCCTTGACCTCGAGCACGCGGTTTGCGGCAGAGACGATCGCCTCCAGGGATGCACCGACGATGTTCGTGCTGATGCCGGCGCCAAAGAGCTTGCCGCCCGGATAGGAGGTCTCGACGTAGGAGATGGCCGCAGCGTTCGAGCCATGCTGCAGCGAGTGCTCCGAATAGTCCTCGACCGACATGTCGATGCCGAGATAGTGCGAGAGCGCGTTGACGAAGCCGTCGACCGGGCCATTGCCCTTGCCTTCGATGCGCTTCGTCTCGCCGTTGTCGGTGATCTCGGCGGCGACGATGCGCTGCCCCTTGTGCTCCGGATCGGCATAGGTGTGGTGATCGACGAACTTGATGCGGCCTACCGGCTGCGTCACATAGCGCTCGATGAAACGGTCGTAGATGCGCTTCGACGGCAATTCCTTGCCCTCTTCGTCGGTGATCCGCTGGATGTCTTCGCGGAACTCGACCTGCAGGTTGCGCGGCAGGTTCAGCCCGTAATCCTGCTGCAGGATGTAGGCGATGCCGCCCTTGCCGGACTGCGAGTTGATGCGGATGATCGCCTCGTAGGTACGGCCGACATCCTGCGGATCGATCGGCAGGTAAGGCACTTCCCAAACAGGGTGGTTGGCAACCTTGATCGCCTTCATGCCCTTGTTGATCGCATCCTGGTGCGAGCCGGAGAAAGCCGTGTAGACCAGTTCGCCGACATAAGGGTGGCGCTCGCCGATCGGCATCTGGTTCGAATATTCGAACACTTCCTTCATGCGCACGATATTGGAGCAGTCGATCTCCGGATCGACTCCTTGAGTGAACATGTTCAGCGCCATGGTGACGACGTCGACGTTGCCGGTGCGCTCACCATTGCCGAACAGCGTGCCTTCGACGCGATCTGCACCCGCCAGCAAGGCCAACTCGGCAGCAGCGATACCGGTGCCGCGGTCGTTATGTGGATGCAGCGAAATGATCAGGTTTTCGCGATTGTCGAGATTGCGGCACATCCACTCGATCTGGTCGGCATAGACGTTCGGCGTCGCCATCTCGACCGTGGACGGCAGGTTGATGATCAGCTTATTGTCAGGCGTCGGCTTCATCACCTCGATGACGGCGTTGCAGATATCCAAAGCCACCTCAAGTTCGGTCCCGGTGAAGCTCTCCGGCGAATATTCGAAGCGGTAGCCACCGCCAGCCTTGGCAGCCATGTCGGAGATCATCTTCGCCGCATCGACCGCGATCTGCTTGATGCCCTGGACATCCTTGGCGAACACGACACGACGCTGCAATTCGCTAGTGGAGTTGTAGAAGTGAACGATCGGGCGGTTCGCCCCTTCCAGCGCCTCGAACGTACGGGTAATTAACTCCGGACGGCACTGCACCAGCACCTGCAGCGACACGTCATCAGGTACGTTGCTCTGCTCCACGCACCAGCGCGCGAAGTCGAAATCCGTCTGCGATGCCGATGGGAAACCGATCTCGATTTCCTTAAAACCCATGTCGAGCAGCAACTGGAACATCCGGGCCTTGCGGTCGTGGCCCATCGGGTCGACCAGCGCCTGGTTGCCGTCGCGCAGATCGACCGAGCACCAGATCGGCGCCTTGGTCAGCGTCTTGGACGGCCATGTACGGTCAGGGATGTTCACCTGCGGATAGGCGCGATACTTGATCGCCGCCTCGGGCATGCCTTTGGTTTGGGAGCGGGTGTTCGTGTCCATGTCTTCTCTTCCTCTTCCCGTCATCTGGCCAGCCGCGTCATAGCGTATCGGGTCTGGCTTGGCGATGACGAATCCGGTGCGAAAGCATCCGGTTGATCAGTTTTCGGGATTGGTCACGAGGAGCGATGGCCTGGGCGGGCTTTCGGCCGCCGGGCGCTCCTCAACGGACCCGGCAACCGCGCGTAAGGCCGAGGAGAAGAAGCGAGGTCAGGGCGCGCGTATTGTCGCGCAGGGCGATACGCCCGCGTGCAATCTGCTCAGAAATCATGATGCCCGTGTTCTTCATGGTCGCGCTTATAGCCGGGGTGCAAAAAACTGGCAATCCCTCCGTCTATTTTTTCGCCGCTTGCACAAAACGTGACAGGGCCAGCATCGACCCTCCGGCGAGCAATCCCCAGAATGCGCCCGAGATTCCCGCAAAGGAAACGCCGGATGCCGTCACCAGAAACGTTATGGCCGCCGCCTCTCGCGATTCCGGTGCCTGGAACGCTGCCATGGCCGAGCCGGAGAAAGCGCCGACCAGTGCCAGTCCAGCCACCGCCTGGATCAGGATTGGCGGCGCCAGGGCCACGAAGGTCGTCACCGCGCCTGCCAGTAGTCCGAGAATGACATAGGAAATGCCTGAGACGAGGACGGCCCAATACCGTCGCGCGGGATCGGGATGGGCGTCCTGGCCGGCGCACATTGCAGCCGTGATGGCAGCCAGATTCACCGCATGCCCCCCGAACGGCGCTGATAGGATCGAAAAGAGGCCCGTCACCGAGAAGAGCGGCCCGGGTTTCGGCTCGTAGCCGTTCACCTTCAGGACGGCGATGCCGGGGATGTTCTGCGACGCCATGGTCACGATGAAAAGCGGCAGGGCGATGGAGACGAAAGCCGGCAGGTTGAAGACGGGCATGACGAACTCGACCGGCGGCCGCAGCGCCTGTTGGATCGAGCCCAGCGCCCCCTCGGGAATGTCGACGCCGAAGGCAACCACAAGCACGAAGGCCGCCAGAGCCGCCGGCACCGCCCAGAGTCGCTTGAAGGCGCCAACGGCGATCCACGCCAATACGATCGGCAAGCCGAGCGACGGATTGAAGCCGATCGCCCTGACCGGTGCAAAGCACAACCCGATCAGCACACCAGCGAGCATCGCATTGGCGAGCGGCGCGGGAATGGCCGCAACCGCCCGGCCGAGCGGCTTGAACAGGCCGGCGATCACGATCAGCACTGCGCAGATAAGAAACGCGCCGACCGCCGCATTGAACCCGCCCTCGACCACGCCGGTACTTGCAAGCAGCGCCCCGCCGGGCGTGGACCATGCAATGCTGATGGGCAACCGCGTCACGCAGCTCAGCACGATCGCGCAGAGCCCCAGCGCGATTGATAGCGCCATGAGGCCCGATGCCGCCTGCGCATCCGTCGCGCCGACACTCTGCAGGCCGTGCAGCACGACCGCAAAGGAGCTGGCAAACCCCACGAACGTAGTGAGGAGGCCCATAAACAGGCTTTGAACGGAGAAGTCTTTGAGCATGGCGGGACTCGAACTGAATGCAACTGCCGCATGGAGCATTACACGCGGAAAGAACACAAGTCCGCGACGGCCAAGTTCCGTTCTCCTGCACCATCGAACCGTCCTGCAAAGAAACGCCGCCAATGTTCGAAATACTGTTGACCTGTCCCCTGGGGCTGCCCCGATAAGCAGGGCGACAAACAACCAACGAGGTGAGTCGTTGAGTCATTCCGCACACTTTTTGAGCCCGTCCGAGGCGGCAGCGCGGCTAGGTATCTCCATCAAGGCCTTGCGGATCTATGAGCAACGCGGAAGGCGTGATCGCCTGGCGGCCCGCCGTTGCTTGAGAGTGTGCCTTGCTGCCTGACTCACGAAGCGCGCCGGACGACGAAGATCATCTCCTCGGAGGTCCGCAGGTCGAAAGGCTGACGGTCCCAATCGCCATAGACGGCTTCGGCGCGCAGCCCGGAAGCCTCGAGGTGCCGTTCGATATCGCTGCACGGCAAAAACAGCAGCTCGCTTTTTGAGACAAGCGTCTCTTCGGGGAATTGATAGCGAGTTTCGAAATGGATCCGCCCCTCCCCGTAAGAGACCACGTCGCGCGTCTTGCGAACGACAAGCCCCGCCGTGAACGACCTCGAACGCACCGCCGTCCCAGCGGGCTTTCCAGTCTATTTCAGGATTGCGGGTCTCAAAGACGATGCAGCCGCCATCCGCCAGATGCTCGCGCATGGCAGCAAAGGTGGCGAGAATGGACCTCTCGTCGAGCAATACCTGAAAGGCATGACCGGTCATGATGATCAAATCGAAGCGCTTTTCGGATCGAAAATCCTGGGAGTAACACTCGACCCATTCGATCCTGTCGCCATGCGGCTTGCGCTTGGCGATATCGAGCATCGGTGCCGAGGGGTCGGCGCCGGTCACGTCATGACCGCGTGCTGCGTAGGCATCGCAGATCAGCCCGGTGCCGCAGCCAAGATCGAGGATTGACTTCGGCCCGCCGTCTGCCAGCGAGAGGTAGAAATCCCGGTCCTCGGACCAGCCGCAAGCAAGATCATAAAGGCCTGCCAGACGCGGATGCTCGTAATGCAGATCGGGCATGTTGGAACTCCGCGGCTCGGTACGAAAATGAAAAAGCGCCCTGGCCTGCCAGCCGGCAAGAGAAGGGCGCTTTTCATAGCACGAAATCAGATCTCGGACTGCGACATGATAATGCGCGAAACGAGGCCGTAGGCCTTGGCTTCTTCCGCAGACAGCCAATAGTCGCGGTCGGTATCGGCAGCGATCTTCTCGTAGGACTGACCGGTTGCTTCAGCCATGATCTTGTTCAGACGCTCGTTCATCTTGATGATCTCGCGAGCCTGGATTTCAATGTCGGAAGCCATGCCACGCGTGCCGCCGGACGGTTGGTGCAGCAGGAAGCGCGTGTTCGGCAGGCAAATGCGCCGCTCCTTCGGCGCTGCGACATAGATCAGCGCGCCGGCCGACGCGACCCAGCCCGTTCCGATCATCCAGACCTTCGGCTTGATGAACTTGATCATATCATGGATCGAATCGCCGGATTCGACGTGGCCGCCGGGTGAGTTGACGTAGATGCGGATATCGTCGTCATTGGCAGCGGCAAGCGCCACGAGCTGCGTGCAGACCTTCTGCGCGAGTTCCTGCGTGATCGGCCCGTAGATGAAGATCGAACGCGACTTGAAAAGGTTCGCCTCCGTTTCCTTGCCGAGCGGCAGTTCCTTCGTCTTGTCGTCCTGTTCTTCTTCTTCGTACATTCGAACCTCTCTTGCGTCGAATTCGGGTTCCTCGCACATAGTGCGACTCCATGCGTAAAACAATGCGGGAAAAAGACAAGCCACGGAACGGATGAAGATATGGTTAGGCAGACGGCGCGGCTTACCGAAATGTAACTTGGCACGGCTTTGAAAAGTCGAAATCCGTTCCTACGTCATCCCTAGGCGCGAGATCGCCAGCAACAAAGGAGACCGGCCATGTCACCTGAAGAACGCCAATTGTTGACCGCCCTTTTCGAGCGTGTCCGCACCGCATCGGCAACGCCGCGTGACCATGACGCCGAAGCGCTGATCGACCAGGCAACGAGCGAGCAGCCCTATGCCACCTATTATCTTGCGCAGGCCGTTATCGTGCAGGAAAAGGGGCTGGAAGCGGCCGCCAATCATATCAAGCAGCTGGAGGAGCGCATTCGTGTGCTCGAGGCCGACCAGAGCGAATATCACAAGGCCGAACAAGGCGGCGGTTTCCTCAGTTCGATCTTCGGCACCAGCCAGACACCGCCCCAGCAGCCGGCGGTGCCGCCGCCCTCCTCCGGTCCATGGGGAAGCGCGCCGCGCCAGCAGATCCATGAGGATCGCGGTTTCGACACCCCCCGCGCCATGCCACAGCAGCCGACCGGGCCATGGAGCCCGCAGGCGGCGGCGCCTTCTGCAGGTGGCAGCTTCCTGCAAGGCGCGCTCGGCACGGCGGCAGGCGTCGCAGGCGGCATGCTGCTCGCCAATTCGCTAAGCGGTATCTTCGGGAGCCACATGTCGTCGCTTGGCTTGGGTTCACCGCTTGCCGGTAACAATCCCTTCGGCAACGCGCCGACAGAAGGGACGGTCATCAACAACTATTTCAGTAACGATGGTGACAAGCAGCAGGCAGCCGACAACACGAAAAGCGATAACGACGACAACGACACTGCCAGTGTTCAGCAAGCCGACTACGACACCAATGATGACGATTCCGCCGATGACGATCAATCCGACTTCGGCAATGACGACAGCTTCAATGTCTGACGCGATCAGGCGGCCTTCCCGGAGGCCGCCTGTTGCCGCGTCCACGCGTGGACGTCGTGAGGCATCGACGATCAACCTTGACGATAGAGACAGAGTTCTCAATAAGATTTGAACGCTATGGCCATCTACTAGGCAAGATCTGTTGAATATCCTTATCATCAGTCGCAAGTCCGAGAACGAGAGAAGGCATTATCAGTCTCGGCAGATGGCGAGACTCGGATTGGAATATCGTTTTCTCGACGCGTTCGAGGCAAGCGACCTATCTCTCGAGGCCTGCCAGGAAGCGGCCAACAACTGGCCAAGTCCGACGCTTCGCCAGGACATAGCCTGCTTCACCTCGCATCGAATGGCATGGCATGCCGTCGCAGAGCGAAATGAAAAGACAATCATCCTGGAGGACGACGCCGTCCTTTCGAGCGATATTGCCGAAGTGATAAGGACTATCCGCGACCGTGACGACGACTGGAACTGCGTCTACGATCTGGAATTCGTACCCCTGCCCCATATCATGGCGAAGTCACCGCTTTGGACCGATGATCACAGCGGCCACCGGGCGACGCGCGTCTTTCAAAACCGGCTCGGCTTGGCGGGTTATGTCATAGGGCCACGCGCAGCCGCGAAGATGCTTCAAGACACGAAGAACTATGCATTGGTCGATGCATACTTCTGGCATAGATCGTGGATTACGGCCTTTCAGATCGAACCGGCCCCCGTGGTCCAATTGCGCTTTCTCGAAGACAGCGCAAACAAGGCGCCTTTCCTTCGGGCATCCGAGGACGATACGTTCAGGCCAAAGAGCAAGCTGGGCAAGCATTTGATGCGCTTGCGTCTCGAACTCGTGAAGGCGCGCAATCTTCTGAGAGCCGGCCTTCGCAGCGAGAAGCGCCAGATCCAAATGGATGTCGCCAAGTTTGCACTCGCCCGCGACAACGTTTGAATTCCAGGCCTCTCAACCAAATCGCCAGGGTTCAGCCGCGACCGCGATAGGTGGCGACGCCTTGATCGGGCAGCCAAACGCCCTCGGGCGGCTTGCCGGTCTGCCAGAAAACGTCGATCGGAATGCCGCCGCGCGGATACCAGTAGGCGCCGATCCTGAGCCACTTCGGGTCGAGCAGTTCGACCAGCCGCTTGGCAATATAAATCGAGCAATCCTCATGGAAGGCGCCGTGATTGCGGAAGGCATGCAGGAACAGCTTCAGCGATTTCGATTCCACCAGCCATTCGTTGGGGATGTAATCGATCACGATGTGGGCGAAGTCTGGCTGACCCGTCATCGGGCAGAGCGACGTGAATTCTGGTGCCGTGAAGCGGACGACGTAGTCGGTGCCGGCATGGCTCGACGGCACGCGCTCTAGCACCGCTTCCTCCGGTGATTTCGGAGATTCCGTCTGGCTGCCCAGCATGGACAGGTTGGATACATCTGTTTTGGGCATTCAAGCCTCCTTGATGACTTTGACGCGAATGCCGTGGGCCTTCTCGCCCTCTGGCTCGACGTGTATGGCGATGCTGGAGCCCCGATGCGCTGCACGGATGGCATCTTCAAGGCGATCGCAGATATCGTGCGCCTGCCTTACAGACATGGCGGCCGGCACGACAAGATGAAAATCGACGAAGGTGACGGTGCCAGCACGGCGCGTCTTCAGGTCATGCACGCCGATCGAGCCCGCCGCATGGGTGGCAATCGCCTGCTTGATCGCCTCCTCCTCCTCGAGCGTGACCGCCTGATCCATCAGGCCGCCGATCGAATGCGAGATCACTTTCCAGCCCTGATAGAGAATGTTGACGGCAACCAGGATGGCGAGCACGGGATCGAAGATTGCGTAGCCGGTGGCCAGCGCCAGCAGCAGGCCGACCAGGACGCCGACCGAGGTGACGACATCGGACATGATGTGCTGGCCATCCGCCGTCAGCGCCGCCGAGCGATACTTGCGTCCGCTCCTGATCAGGATCTGCGCCCAGACGGCATTGATCACGCCGGCGACAAAGTTGATCGCAAGACCAAGCGCTGGCGCATCCAACATCCGCGGATCGGAGAGATGCCCAATCGCTTCATTCACGATCAACAGCGCCGCCACGACGATCAGCACGCCTTCGGTCACGGCCGAAAGATATTCCGCCTTGTGATGTCCGAACGGATGATCGTGATCGGCCGGCTTCTGTGCATAGCGGATGACGAAGAAGGCGATGAAGGCGGCAACGACGTTCACTGTCGATTCCAGCCCGTCCGACAGCAATGCCACCGAGCCTGTCACCTGCCATGCGACCATCTTCAGGCCCATGACCCCGAGCGACATCGGGATACCCCAGAGCGCCAGCCGCCGAACCGTGAGATCGCCCTTTTCGTCCATTTTCATCCCCTGCGCAGACATCGATGCGGATGCGAATGAATTGCACAAACCAGACCATTCAAACGCAAAACCGCCCGCGCGAAAATCGCGCAGGCGGCCCATGAGGCTCATATGGTGACAATGCATGTTTTGTCAAACGGCGCGGCGAGAAATACCGATGTAATTTCGCTCTGCAAATTTGACTTCGAAGATGAACCTCGGTGTGGCCAAGCGCCAGGACTGACCAGCGCTTGGCGCTATTTTCATCAGCCTGCCGGGCAGGCGGCTCCTGTATCGACCCAGGCCTTGATCAGTTCACCGAACTCCGCCTGGGTGCCGGGTGCAGGCTCGCGGCCCTCGCCCGGGTTCCAGCCCCAGCCGACGAGGTTGTCATGGGACATGTGCTCGACAATCTTGCTCAGATCCCTGCCGCCGTTGCGCGTCGGGTCCTTGAGCTGCTGACAGATTTCGCCGAGCGACTTGCCCACCCATGCCATTTCGATCGGCGCCAGATGCCACGCCGGATTGCCGGGAACGCTCTTCAACGTCGGCGACTGACCGACGATGGTTGCATTCTCCGCGCCGTGACAGGTGTTGCACATCATGCCAGGCACGCCCATGCCGCCGTCGCCGCGGGTGACTGGCGGCTGATGCGGATGCATGGCTATCGTCTGAAGCGGCTTGTCGCCCGCCGGATGGCAGTTCAGACATCGAGGATGCTCGATCACTTTGCCCGCCTCTTTGAAGAGCGCGACCGAGCGCGCTTTCTGATCGGCGATCGACGAGAAGGATGCCACCGGCTTGAGTGTCGACTTGTCGGACACGGGCGCTGTCTGCGCCAGCGCCATGAACGAGGCGGGCAAGGCCGCAAGAAGGGAGAGGCCGCCTGCCGCGCAGGCGAGTGCCAGTCTGCTTTTCATGTCCGCCTCCCTCAGCTTGTCGTCACGGCAACGATTGGCAGGCTGCGAACCGGTGTGCCGGTCAGCCGCCGCCAGGCATTGGCGGTCGCCGGCCCGACCGGCGGCACGCCGGGCTCCCCGACACCGGTGGGCGGCTCGCCGGATTTGATGACAGCCACCTCGACATCCGGCATCTCGTTGATCCGGATCGACCGGTAATCATGGAAGTTCGACTGCATGATCGCGCCGCCCTCGCCGAGCGTCACGGCATCGAACAGAACCGCACCAAGACCGTAGCCGATGCCGCCCTCCATCTGCGCCTTGATGACGTTCGGATTGATCGCCACGCCGCAATCGACCGCGCACCAGACTTTGTGCACGCGCGGTGTTCCGTCGGCCCCGGCCGACACCTCCGCCACCTGGCCGACATAGGTGTTGAAGCTCTTGACCACGGCCACGCCGCGCTGTCTGCCTTCCGGTATCTTCCCGCCCCAATCAGCAAGCTCCGCCGCCTTCTTCAACACGCCCGCGTAACGCGGATCTTCCTTGAGCTGCTCGAGCCGCCCTTCCACCGGATCCTTGCCGGCCATCTGGAGCAGCTCGTCAAGGAAGGTCTCGACCGCAAAGCCGGTATGCGTATGTCCGACAGATCGCCACCAGAGCGGCGGCACGGCAAGCTTCACATTATGCGAGATCACCCTGAGGTTCGGCACGTCGTAAGGCAGGTCTGAAGCCCCCTCGACCGATGTGCTGTCGAGATCCGCCTTGCCCAGGATCGACTGGCCGACGATCGCCTGGTCCCAGGCGACGATGCGGCCATCCGCATTCATGGCGCCGCGCATCTTGTGAAGATACATCGGCCGATAATAGCCGCCGCGGATATCGTCCTCGCGCGTCCACATGTGCTTGACCGGGCGCGACTGGTCGGTCGCCGCAAAGGCGGCGGCCGCCTCCTGCATATAGGGCGAGCCGAATTGCGCCTTGCGTCCGAAGCTGCCACCGGTGATCTGTGTGTTCAGCCGGACCTTTGACGGATCGAGCCCGACGATCTTTGCCGCAGTATTCTTGTCCGCGCCAGGGAACTGGGCCCCATTGTAGACGTCGAGACTGCTATCCGCCGCCCTGATGAAAACGGCGTCAAGCGGCTCCATGGGCGCATGAGCAAGGAACGGGAAGATGATCTGCGCTTCGAGGGTCTTCAGCCCTTTGTCGCCGAAGGCCTTCTCGACATCGCCCTTCTCGGCGGCAGTGACGCCCTTCTCCGTCAGCGCCTTCGCATAGTCGGCTGCAAGCTTGTCACTGGAGCGCGTCTCCGCATTGGAAAGATCCCAATCGACCTTCAGGACCGAACGGCCCTTCAACGCAGCAAATGTGTTGTCGGCATAGACGGCGACACCCTGCGGCAATTGCTTGACGTCGACAACACCCTTCACCTTGCGCGTTTCGCGATCGTCGAACGATTTGACCGTTGCTCCGAAATGGTTCGGGTGGGCGACCACCGCGACCAGCAGATTGTCCGGCACGATGTCCAGCGTAAAGATTGCCTGGCCGTTGGTCTTGGAGACGGTGTCGAGCTTTGGCAGTTCCTGCCCAATCAGAGTGAACTTTGCAGGATCCTTCAGCTCGATGTCGGCCGGCGGCTTGATGGCGGCGGCCCTCGTTGCCAGGGCGCCGAAGCCGCTCTCCTTGCCGGAACCGGGATGCTTGACACGGCCTTTTTCGACGGTGATCTCGCTTGCCGGAACCTTCCACTCATCGGCCGCGGCCGCAACCAGCATGGCGCGTACCGTCGCTCCTGCCTTGCGGAATTGCTCGTAGGAATTGGCGATCGAGGTGGAGCCACCGGTCCCCTGCAGACCGTAAGCAAGGTTGGCGTAGATCTTGTCATCGGCGGGCGAATGCACGGCACGCATCTGCCCCCAATCGGCATCGAGTTCCTCCGCGATCAGCGTCGCGAGACCGGTGAACGGCCCCTGCCCGAACTCGATATGCTTCGACAGGATCGTCACCGTGTCGTCGGTCCCGACCTTCACGAAAGTGTTGAGTGTCACGAGCGCGTCCGAACCGCCAGCCTGTTCGCCTTTCTCGGCGGCGAAGGCGGCAATCTTCGGCGCCAGCGCAAATCCGATGACGAGACCGGCGCTTCCGGCGAGGAAAGCACGGCGCGTGGTTGAAATCTCCTGGATGGTCATGTCTCAACCCTCCATCGAAGCGGCGGCGCTGTGGATTGCCGCCCGTATGCGATGGTAGGTGGCGCATCGACAGATATTTCCGGTCATCGCACCGTCGATATCTTCGTCGGTCGGCTTCGGGGTGTTCTGCAAGAGCGAGACGGCCGACATGATCTGGCCCGACTGACAGTATCCGCATTGCGGCACGTCGATCGCGATCCAGGCCGCTTTCACAGCCTCCGCTTCCTTGCCCTCGACCCCTTCGATCGTGAAAATCTCGGAGCCTTCCGCCGTCGAGATCGGCGTGATGCAGGAGCGGCGCGTGAAGCCGTCCATATGCACCGTACAGGCACCGCACTGGGCAACCCCGCAGCCGTATTTCGTGCCTGTGAGCCTCTCGAAATCACGGATAACCCAGAGTAGCGGCGTATCCGGATCGCCGTCGAAAGTCTTCGTCTGTCCATTGAGCGTGAACGTAACCATCGTCGAGCCTCGGGGGTTGGCTGGACCCATTGCGGCCCCAGCGAGCTGCGCAGCATTCTTCACGACGGCTAAGCTAGGGCGATCACGGACGCTTGGCCACGCCGCTCCCGATAAAGGTTGCGTTACTGGAGTCCGATCTAGTTTATCTCCTTTAGGCAAGAGCAAGCCGCCGTATGCGGGGCAACGGCGGCTCCGATTGTTCAGCCTTTTAGGTCGCTTGTTCGTTGTCTTGCGCAGATGCGCGACGACGGAACGCGTGTCGCCGCGGCCAAGCGGCGATCCCAATTTGGGCTGGCCGTGGCTGGTAAAGCGTCAGTCTGCAGGGCTCGCAATGATCGAGGCGCCGATGCGCAGCGGCTTTACGCTACCACACTGATGGCTTGCGGCCAGCGAAGGAGCGCAGCTTCGCCGCTTGGCGTCAACGCATAGATGCCCTTCTCCCGACGCTCGAACCAGCCGTAGACATTGCCGAGCAGGATCTTGCCAGCATCCGGCGCCAGCGCCTTCATGTCGCGTGGCCGCACGAGCCCCTGCTGGAGTGCCGCGGCGCAGATCAGGGCACGCTGGCGATAGGCCGTCATGATCGGTGCACGCGAGCCGCCGCCGACGACCGGATCGCCGCGCCGGCGCTGATGTTCCTTGACGAGCCGCGACCGGCGCTTCGGATTGGTGCGGGGCATCGGCGAGACGGAGCTGACGATAACGCTGACCTCGCCGGCATCGGAGACGCCGAGCATGCCGATCCCCAGCCGACGGCACAGATCGCGATAGCGCTTGTCGGCCTCGCGCCCTCGCCCCTTGGCGGAAATGCGGGCGGCGATCCACACTTCATCGCTCATTGCCGCTCGATCGACTGCCTGCAGCACAAGCTCGAGGTTGAAGCTGAGTTTCAGCTCACACACCACGACGACGGACGGCTCTCCTTCGCTCAGGCCGACGAGATCGCATCCGCCGATCTCGCCTTTAACGACATAGCCCGCCGCTTCCAGAAAGCCTTTGACCGGCAGATAGAGCGAGGTTTCCATCGAGACTGTTATCAGGAATTGAGGTCGGCAATCTCGCCGTGCCGGGCAAGCAGCCGCGGCGACGACATATCGCCGGTCTCCTCGTCGACCATCACGGCATAGGCCGCAACCCCGACGAAACGCGAGGCCATTGAGGTCGCAATCTTCTCCGCGCTGACGGCGTTCGATGCCTGGCGCATCTCGCCCGGCACCAGATTGCCCCGGTTCTTACGGTACGGGAGCACGATAAACTTCTCAGCATTGGCCACGACGTTATTCCTCATTCATCGTTCCGGAAATGTTCTGATTTGTTGCAGGATGTCAATCAGACTCTGCCGGCTCTTGTCGCTGGTGTCCGAACTGCACGCTGCCAAACCGATGCGAGACCAAGAGCGCGGCGACCGAGCTACCATTGCGGCGGCCACGCAAGATCGCAGTTCACGGCAGATTGCCGGAGGCGGCTTCGTCAGCAAATACGGCCTGATCATTGTGGAGCCACAGGGAAGCTCTGAGCAGCCACGGCAGCGCTGTCCACCATCCGGACACGAGACCAGCCTGACGCAACGCCGCGGCAGTCCAGGTGTTGCACCCCAAGAAGGCATTGAAATAGCCCTCAGCTTCAAAGAAGGCATCGTTCTCGCCATACGAGAATCCGGCCAGCGGCATCGGCTTGCCGACCTGCTCGGTGAAACTGCCGAGAACGAAGCCGAGCAGGCGCCTGTACCCCTCCTCGCCGACATCGACCGCCATGACGCTCGGGTGGTCGAGCGGAATGTCGCCGGCCAGCGAAACATGCATCACGGAATTGTCGAGGCTGAAGCTCTTGAAGACCGGCATCGCCTTCAGGTCTGGCCAGGTCGGTGTTTCCGTATAGAATGACCGCCCTCCCCATCCGAAGATGATGTAGCGAAGGTTCGGGTCGTCCAGATCAAGCGCGCCGTCACGAAGGAAGCCGAACCGCGCAAGAATATCGGCGTCAGCCGGCACGGCGATGTCGGTGTGGATCGGATTGCTGAGAACGAGGATGCGGCGGCGGACGTCTCCCGGCGTCGGATCGTCACGCCACATCGGCCTTGGCAAAACGATGCCGGCCGCAGTTGTCGCAGCGATTAGCACGATGACGATCGCGAATGACTTCAGGATCTTCAGGAGCATGCAGCCATCCATCGCCGACAGAGCAGTGGATGCTTAACAGCTATTGTGGCAATCTGGCGTAGAAAATCTTGACACCGCACGGGAATTTTCCGCAGGTCCGAAGGCGTGGCCCACAACAGTGGCCATGCCTTCGATTATCTCCAAAGAGGCCGAGACGGTCTCGCCCGACGCCTCGTCTCAGGCCGCCTTGGTCTTTGCCTTGCGGGACAGATGCGCGACGACGTTCTCGATCATCCGCATGCCGGCATCGCCGCCAAGCGTCATGATCGATTCCGGGTGGAACTGCACGGCCGCAATCGGTTCCTTCTCGTGCTCGATGCCCATGATCGTGCCGTCTTCGCTTTCCGCCGTGATGATGAAATCACGCGGCAGCGTCGACGGATCGGCAAAGATCGAGTGATAGCGCCCGACCGTCACCTCCTTGCCGAGGCCCGAGAACACGATGCCCGGCTCGAGCACGCGGATGCGCGACGGTTTGCCGTGCATCGGCAGCGCCAGATGCCGCAGTTCGCCGCCATAGGCTTCTGCCAGCGCCTGCAATCCGAGGCAGACGCCGAAGATCGGCAGGTTGCGCGCCCGCGCCTTCTTGATCGTCGCCTTGCAGTCGAAATCCTTCGGATTGCCTGGACCTGGCGACAAGACGACCAGATCCGGATCCAGCCTATCGAAGATTTCCTCCGGCACCGGCGTGCGCACGGTTGAGACCGTCGCCCCCGTCTGGCGGAAATAATTCGCCAACGTGTGCACAAAGCTGTCTTCGTGATCAACGAGCAGGATCTTGACGCCCTTGCCGACGGCAGCGACGTCGCGGCTGACCTTGCCGGAGTTGCCGGCCTTGGCATCGCGGATGGCGGAAAGCATGGCGGAGGCCTTCAGTTCGGTTTCGGCTTCTTCTTCGTGCGGATCGGAATCGTTGAGCAAGGTCGCCCCTGCCCTGACTTCGGCAATCCCGTCCTTGATGCGCACGGTGC
This sequence comes from Rhizobium sp. BK538, assembly GCF_014197575.1. Taxonomy (NCBI): domain Bacteria; kingdom Pseudomonadati; phylum Pseudomonadota; class Alphaproteobacteria; order Hyphomicrobiales; family Rhizobiaceae; genus Rhizobium; species Rhizobium sp. BK538. Next base: position 136,877 of record NZ_JACIFT010000005.1, on the reverse strand, counting down.
GCAGCGTCAGGCCGGTGTTCATGTCGCCGTTGAAGCCGACCATGCCGATAGCGCCGCCGTACCAGGCGCGCGGGCTCTTCTCATGGCTTTCGATGAAGCGCATCGCCCACAGCTTCGGTGCGCCGGTGACCGTCACGGCCCAGGCGTGAGACAGAAAGCCGTCAAAGGCATCCATGTCGTCGCGCAGCCGGCCCTCGATGTGGTCGACGGTGTGGATCAGACGCGAATACATCTCGATCTGACGGCGGCCGATGACCTTCACCGAACCCGGCTCGCAGACACGGCTCTTGTCGTTGCGGTCGACGTCCGAGCACATGGTAAGCTCCGACTCGTCTTTCTTGGAGTTCAACAGCTTCAGGATCTGTTCGCTGTCGGCGATCGGATCGTCGCCGCGCTTGATCGTGCCTGATATCGGGCAGGTCTCGATGCGGCGGCCGGACACACGCACGAACATTTCAGGCGAGGCGCCGACCAGATATTCCTGGTTGCCGAGATTGATGAAGAAGGAGTAGGGCGACGGATTGATCGCCTTCAGCCGCTTGGAAATGTCGGAAGGCTTGCTGTCGCAGCGCTCCATGAACTTTTGGCCGGGCACCACTTCGAAGAGATCGCCCTTGCGGAAGCTTTCCTTGGCCTTGACGACGAGGTTGGCATACTCGCCGGGGCGATGGTCACTCTTCGGCGGAATGGCGTCTGTGCGCTGGAACGGTTCAGCCGGAATGTCGCCGGCCTCGCCCTCGGTCGAAAGCCCGCCCTTTTCGAAGTCGTAGCGGTCGATCCAGGCCTTGGCCGAGTAGTTGTCGACGACGAGGATTTCGTCCGGCAGGTAGAGCACCATGTCGCGCTGGTCGCTCGGACGCGTCAGCTTCAGATTGATCGCATCGAACTGGAAAGCAAGGTCGTAGCCGAAGGCGCCATAGAAGCCGAGGTTGGCATCCGCCTGCGAATAGAAGAGATCGGTGATGGCGCGCAACACGGTGAAGACGGTCGGGATCTTCGAACGTTCTTCTTCGGTGAAGGCGCGCTCGGGCGTCTTCACGGTCAGGTCGAGGCGCCGCGCCGTCGAAGCACCGAGCACGAGATCTGAGATCGTCTTGAGGCGCTCCGTGATAAAGGAGAGGATCACCTCGCCGCGCTCATTGTAGGCCTCGATCCAGACCTCGCGGCCATGGCAAGAAATGCCGAGCGGCGGGTCGACGACGGCGGTGTCCCAGCGGGTATAGCGGCCCGGATATTCGTAGTTCGACGAGAAGACGGCGCCACGGCGCTCGTCGAGCTTGTCGACATAGGACGAGACTGCATCGGCATAGGGGATCGCCCGGCGCTGCCGGGTAACGGTTATGCCGCCCTTCGTCTCGTAGATTTCCGCTCCGTCATCCCGAAGGATCGTTACCATTGTTCCACTCCGTTGTCGGGCCCGGATGACAGGCAGCCTTAAAAAGCAAAAAAGCCGCCTGGCGTTTTCCGGGCGGCTCACTCGTCGTCTTTGGACACGATTGGTCGAGGCCGCCTCAGCGAGCCCACCACCAAACTGCAATGTTCAAGGACGTGTTCATGGGCGAAATTGTTAGCGTGAGATCGGACCAAGTGCAAGAGCCGAATCCGGCGAATGAAGTAGGGCGGCGCAATGGCCGCCCTACGCATCATTATGCCGTCGGTTCAGAACCTGGCTTTCGCTGTAACCATGAAGGTACGACCGCGACCGGTGTCGATCGTCGTGGTCTGGATCGTGCTGGAAGCCGGCGTGTAGGCCTTGTCGAAGACGTTTGTCACGCTCGCCGTCAGCTCCAGGCCGTTTTCCCACTGGTAATTCGCAAAGAGATCGACGACGCCATAGCCGCTCATGAACCGCGGGCGTCCGGCATTCGTTGCGTTGATTTGCCCGATGTCGGCCTGTCCGGCAGCAAACAGGCGCGTACCGACGGTCAATCTCTGATCTTCAAGGAAGCGGCCGCCGAGAGTGGCGCTGAAGATGTTTTCAGGCAGGTAGCTCTGCACACCGAAGCCATTGATCTGCGCAGGCAGGTCCGTATTGGTATGGGTATAGGCAAGCTCCCCGAAGACGAAGCCCGCGTCATACGCGGCCTGGATTTCGATGCCGTCGACTTTCGACGTACCGGGATTGTTGATGAAGAAGGTCTGCCTGCCGCCCCCTGCAAACGCACCCGTGATATAGTTGTCGATACGGTCGTTGAAATAGTTGGCCTTGAGGCGGAAGCTGTCGCCCGCATCCAGTATGCCATCGAACTTGACGTTGGCGCCGATTTCCCAGCCCTTGGAGGTTTCCGGCTCGAGGAAGGGATTGGGGAAGAAGTTCTGGCCGGTAGCGCCTGGATGCGATCCGCCAGCAAAAGTTTCGTTGATGGTCGGCGCCCGCTGGGTTTCTGCATATGTCACATACGGCTGGAACCAATCAGTCGGATTGAGCGCAAAGGTGACACTGGGGTTCAGGCGTCCATCGGACTTGTCGACGGTATAGGCGCCGGCCGGCATACCGAGCGGGTTGCCTGCGACAACCGACCCCGAACCGTCAATATCGAAATGATCATAGCGCAGGCCAAGCGTCAGATCCGCCATGCCGTAGGTGAATGTCGTCGTGTCGAAGACACCAAGGATGCCGCTCTTGCCGTCGCCGTTGACGCCACCCAAGGGCTGCGTCCGGCTGTTGACCACATCGTAATCGTCGTGGAAGTACTCGACACCATAGTTGGTGACGACAGCAACGTCGCCGAGGTTGAACCTGGAAGTGTTGGAGACGTCGAAGCCAATCCCGGTATCGGTAATCCGGCGACCGGCGGCCGCACCGCCGCCCGTGGCGTTCGTGTCATATTTCATCTCAAGGCGGTTGTAGTAAAAGTTCGTCTTGAAATCGATCAGCTCGTTGTCGCCGGGCGTATAGGCGTAGCTCGCGGCAAACGTCTTGTTCTTCACGTTCTGGAAATAGGAATTGGCGAAGAAGTCGTTGTCGTAGGTGATGCCGCCGAGTTTGATCGTGTTTTCCGCGTTCGGCGTGATCTCAGCCTTCAGCATGCCGGAAAGCAGATCCTGCTCGGTGAAAGGCACGGTAACGCCGTCGCCGTTCTCGTAGTTGCCCGGATCGCTCTTGCTGATACCGCCGAGGACGGCAAAGACATCGTTGAACCGATAGGCGCCGATGGCCGACTCGGACCAACCAAGTTCGTTGGTTCCGACCGTCGCAGAGACGATGCCACCGTAGTTCTTGTCGCCCTGGATCAGATCATCGATCTCGTAGGTACGGAAATTGACTGTCCCGGCCAGCGCACCGCCGCCGATACCGGTGACTGCACCGCGGGTCACGTCGATGCCTGCCAGGAACGCCGGATCCACGTAGGTAAATCCTTGCGCCTCATGACCGGTGAAGCGGAAATTCTGGCGAACGCCGTCGATCGACATGTTGACGCGGCCGGAGCCCTCGAAGCCGCGAATGTTTACGGCTACGCCGGGGTTCTGGGGATTGTTGGCCGTCGACGTTCCCGGAACGCTGCGCAGCAGATCATCCGTACCCTGCCCCGCCTGGAGGTTGATCTGGTCCGCCGTGACCGTGCTTGAAGGACCCGGCTTGGTGTAGGGATCGTTGGCCGCCTGCCGGCTACCCTTCACGATGATTGGCGAGAGGAAGGTATCGCCCTCGCTCTTGGCCTGCTGCTCTTCGGCCGTCTGGCCAGTCGAAGGCGCGCTTTGCGCAAAAGCAATGGCGGAAGGCAAAACAAAAGCAAGTGCCGTGCAGGCGAGTAGAACCGAGCGCGAGTGCCGGACGATCATGAAATCAACCCCTTGAGAGAAATATCCACCGGGCTGGCTGGTCGTGACGCGGCTGCGTTTCGATGGGCTGGCTAGGCTTTCTGGCGACGTTTTTCGCCTTCTTTTTGCCGCATAAAAAACATGAGTTTAATTGTCAATATATCGAGAGACAGTTATCTTGATTTAATAACTCATATTTTCACCATAGGGATCAACGTTGCGAAATTGCAACGAAAACCGCATCCGCACGTTCTCCTCCCCGGTTCAACATACAACGGGTGGATGCGTGAAGAATATCATCGTAATTTTAGCGGCACTGAGCTGCATTGGGCTTTTGACCAGCGCACGCCTGCCGGACACGGGCCCTTTCCCGGCGGCCCGTCCAGGTGAATCCAATACGGCTGCGCCCGCCCCGCAACTTCCCCCGATACCCGAACCGAAACCCGAGAGAGGCAAAACCGGAGCGCCGCCGATCAAGCAGGGTCCTCCAAACTCTTCTGGCGTACCGGAAAAGCAGGGACCGAAACTTCCGTCGCAGCAGACGCTGGAAGAGCAGCATCTGACGATTGCCGCAGAGAGCGACGCCGAGCATTCGCAATGTGAGCGGGAGCTTCAGGTCCTCGGCGTTGTCTTCAAGGACATCGCGCGTATCGATGACGGCAACGGCTGCGGAATCGACAAACCGATCAAGGTTTCCGAGGCTTTGCCGGGAATAAAATTGCAGCCAGAGGCGGTGTTTCGCTGCCCTGTCGCCCTCGCCCTGGCCCGCTGGATGAAGGAAAGCGTCATCCCGGCGGCAAGCGCCGCCGCGATGGATCAGGGCCGCATCGTCGCCGTCAATCAGGCATCGTCCTATGTCTGCCGCCTGCGCAACGGCGCGGAAACCGGCAAGGTTTCCGAGCACGCGCGCGGCAATGCGATCGACATTGCAAGCTTCAGTTTCGAAAAAGGCAAGGACATCGCCGTTCAGCCGCGCAGGGAGGATTCAACGCTGATCGGAGCCTTCCAGCGGACGATCAGCGCCGCCGCCTGCCTCTACTTCATGACGGTGCTGGACCCCGAAAGTGACGCAGCCCACGAAACGCACTTCCACCTCGACGTGTTGGAGCGGAACGGAGGATATCGCTACTGTCACTAGCGGCGGGTCATCCCGCACGCCATCCGACCTCGATCAGCACGCGCCCCGGCGCCATGCAATAAAAGAGATATCCACCGCGCATCTCGCGCGGCTCACCGACGATTTCGGCGTCGCTTTTCCTTCAACGCGCTATATAGCCGGTCAACGTTGCTTCGCTCGGTCTGGATGAAGCCGAGGTGATAGGTGACGAGGTCCAGCGCCTGCTGATCGCCGCTACCGAACTTTTCGATCGGGTGGCTGACCACGATTTCGAGGCCGGCATCGTCGTCAAGGATCGCAAGGCCGCTCGCACCTCGCATCTCCCGCAGATACAGGCCGAAATGCCGGACGAGAAATGCGGCAGTGGCAGCGACATCGGGCACGTGAATATCAATATGGTTCATTCGCATTGTTCATTCCTTCGGGTTGCCCGGCGGAACGACGTATAACGCGCATTGAATCCGCCGAGAGCGGCGCGGGATGCGCCGTTTCTCGTCGCGGGTTCTCACATGCACTGGAATGTGGTGCGGATCAGAGCTTCCTTGCGGAAGGGGCCGTGCTTACCATATCCGACCCTGCCTTTTTCGACGCCTTGGATTTAGCACTTGAGCGGCAGCGACAGCAAGCCCCTGCCTGGCAAATGCCAAAAAGCCAGAGGCCTAGACACCAACGCTGAATCAAGATCCGAGCCCTTTCAATCGGTTTCTCAACGCCCGATCAGAACAAGCCCTCGATATAGCCCTGATCATTGAGGTAAATCCGCTCCGCCGAGGGCGATCTCGGCAAACCAGGCATGGTCATGATCTCGCCGGTGATGGCCACCACGAAGCCAGCGCCTGCCGAGAGGCGGACTTCGCGGACCGGCACGATATGTCCTTCCGGCGCGCCGCGCAGGTTCGGATCGGTCGAAAAGGAGTATTGCGTCTTCGCCATGCAGACCGGCAGGTGCCCGTAGCCCTGCTCCTCCCAGGCAAGCAACTGGTCCCTCACCGCCTTGTCAGCGGTCACCTCGCCTGCGTGGTAAATCTTCGAGGCCACGATCTCGATCTTCTCGAACAGGGAGACGTCGTCGGGATAGAGCGGCTCGAATCTCGACTGTCCCGATTCCGCAAGCTCGACCACCTTGTAGGCGAGTTCCTCGATGCCGGCAGACCCCTTGGCCCAGTGCCTGCAGAGGATCGCCTCCGCCCCGAGGCGCGAGACATACTCCTTCACGGCTGCGATTTCCGCATCCGTATCCGAGACAAAATGATTGATGGCGACGACGACGGGAACGCCGAACTTGCGAACGTTGGCGACATGGCGGCCGAGGTTGGAGCAGCCCTTCTTCAGCGCGGCGACATTCTCCGTTCCGAGATCGTTCTTCGTCACGCCGCCATTCATCTTGAGTGCGCGCACCGTCGCGACAATAACGGCGGCATCCGGTTTCAGTCCCGCCTTTCGGCATTTGATGTCGAAGAATTTTTCGGCCCCGAGATCGGCGCCGAAACCCGCTTCCGTCACGACATAGTCGCCGAGCTTCAGCGCCGTCTGCGTGGCGATCACCGAGTTGCAGCCATGCGCGATATTGGCGAACGGGCCGCCATGCACGAAGGCCGGATTGTTTTCCAGCGTCTGGACAAGGTTCGGCTGCAAGGCATCCTTCAGGAGAACGGCCATGGCCCCATCGGCCTTCAGGTCGCGGGCATAGACGGCCGTCTTGTCGCGCCGGTAGCCGACGATGATGTTGCCGAGGCGCTCCTCCAGATCCTTGAGGTCCGTGGCGAGGCAAAGAATGGCCATCACCTCGGAGGCCACCGTGATGTCGAAGCCGTTCTGCCTGGGAAAGCCGTTGGCGACCCCACCAAGCGAGGAGACCATCTCGCGCAGCGCCCTGTCGTTCATGTCCATCACGCGCCGCCACGTGACGCGCCTGAGATCGATATCCTGCTCGTTGCCCCAATAGATGTGATTGTCGATCATCGCCGCGAGCAGATTGTGGGCCGAGGTGATCGCATGGAAATCGCCGGTGAAATGCAGGTTGATGTCTTCCATCGGAATGACTTGCGCATAGCCGCCACCGGCAGCGCCGCCCTTGACCCCGAAGCATGGTCCGAGCGAAGCCTCGCGGATGCAGACGATCGCCTTCTTGCCGATCCGGTTCAACCCATCGCCGAGGCCGACGGTCGTCGTCGTCTTGCCCTCGCCTGCGGGTGTCGGATTGATTGCCGTGACGAGGATCAACCTGCCATCAGGCTTCTCGGCCTGTGCCGCAATGAATTGCGCGCTGAGCTTGGCCTTGTCATGCCCGTATGGCGCCAGTTGCTCGGCCGGAATGCCGAGCTTTGCACCGATCTCGAAGATCGGTTTTTTCTCCGCCGCGCGCGCAATCTCGATGTCGGATTTGTAGGCTGCCATCCCGTTTCCCCACTGGCCTGTGCGCTCGATCGGCGCCACCTTTGCTTCAACGGGATAGCGAAATATGCCGCGACTGTGAATAGTGCGCTGGTTGCCCAGCGCTTATCCAAGCCGCTATCAGTCAGACATTGATTCTAGACGTGGCAGGACAAGACATGACATCACTCGAACTCATTGTCGAGCGCATCCTGGCATCCGTCCGCTCTGCGGTCATGCTTGGCTTCTCGAGCAGCTAACGGAAAAAGGCGAAGGCGACGGACAAGATCTGATCGTGACGTGATTCGCAGGCGCTGGCGCCCCCCGACGAACCTGCATATTTTCCTGGAGCGCTTGCGCGGAAAGCCGCTTCCGTCTCCTTGGGTTGCGTTTCGAATAGGGGATGGCGCAACCATAGGACGATCCTGTGGTTAAAGTAATACATTTGAAATTAATCGCTGCAGACCCCGCCGTTTCGCACTAGCAAATATATCAGTTTGCATATTCTATGGCGCTGAAATGAAGGTAAGCAGGGACGCATTAATGTCTTACATGACTACCTCGGAAAGGCAGCTGTCTCTGGCCACAGAGATTTCAACTGTCAATACCAAGGCCGAATTCGCGCAAATTCTCGTCAGAGTAGCGCGCGCCTATGGCTTCCGGCATGTCACGTTGATGCTTGCTCCCGCTCCTGAAAGCGTTCTTCTCAAAGCCCTCCTCATTGAAACGTCGCTTCCGTCCACATACTACAACCAATTCGACCGCGCCCGCATCATGCGTTTTCCCATGCTGTCGACCGGAATGGGCGACTCGGCCCTGCCGCGCTCGTGGAGCCTTTCCGACAACTCCTCTGCTGACATTTTCCCGCATGAGTTGAGTAAACTTCTGCATGACTTCGGCATACCGACGGGCGTTGCTGTCCCCGCATATACACGCGACGGTGAGCGAATCCTGTTCTGGCTGGCCGGTGATCGCCCGGTGCTCGGACAAACCGAGCTCAACGAACTCACGATGGTGACCCTCCATCTGCTCGACGCCTATAACCGCACGAAGCAATCGAAGGTTACGGAGCACACGCCCCTTTCTGCCCGCGAACGGGAGGTCGTCCGCTGGACGGCACAGGGAAAAACGTCGATCGAGATCGGCCAGATCCTTTCGTTGTCGGATCACACCGTGAATGCCTACATGACGAGCGCCATCAAGAAGCTCGACTGCGTAAATCGAACGCAAGTTGTCGCCAAGGCGATCCGGATGAAGCTGATCAACTGAGCAAGACGCTCAGCGATCGAGCACGGAGCGAATCTCGACGAGATTGGACCGGACGCGGAGAATGTAGAAGCCCATCGTCGCCAGATGGCTCGGCATGATCCAACCGTCTTCCCGACCATTGGAAATGATTGCGGGCTGGATCTGCAAGGCGGCCTGGAACTGCCTCATCGTTGCGCCGAATATGGCGCCCAGATTGCGTTCCGCGACGACCTGGGAAAAGTCGGACTGCGCGGCGGCAAGGATCGCGTAGTAGGCATAGAGCTGCCCATAGGCGAACCAGAAGCGGTCGTCGGCGCGCGTATCGAACCAGCCGCGATGATGGTTCTGCGAGCGGTCCGCAAGCACATCCGAGGTGCTGCCGAGATCGTTGGCGATGCGGTCGATGAACTGGATCAGGTTATCCGCGCGTCCATCGAAGATCGCATTGCAAGCGGCCAAGTCGGCATTGAATTTGCGCAGGCTTTCGAGAGCGGAACGATAATAGCTTGGTGTCGGCGTCTTCGGCCCGAACGGATCGAGTCCGAAATACCAGCTGTACTCATCGAACTGCAGATTGCCGCGTGCCTTTTGCAGATCGTTGTTGATCCCCGACGTGCCCCGTACGCGGCCAAGCGTATCGACGAGTTCGACCGAGGTGCGACGAACCGCCTGGTTCACGCCACGCTGGAACGACGCCTTGTTGTCGAGGAACGGCGTGTGATCCCAGTCGATGCCGAAGAAGCCGAGACGATAGAGGAGCATGGAGGAGATCCACGCATTCTGATTGACGTTGAAGTCCGTCAGATCGGCCGCGACATCGACGATGGCCGAGCGCTGGCAGGTCTTCGTCGCCGCCGCGTCGTCTGTTGCCGGCAGTTCCTGCCCAGCCGGCACCTTGCGTTCGGAAAGCCTGTACTCATTCACGAAGGACGGGTTGAAGCCGGACCAGACCTGCGTCTGCCAGATGAAATAGCAATAAAGAACGGTAAGCAGCCCGATAAAACCAAGGATCGGCAACCGGACCATCCAGGTCCGCTGAACGTACCAGCCACGGGCGGCGATAAATGGCCAGAAAGCCCAGGCGAAGAAGATCCGCGCCCAGCGTGCGATGGTCCGGCCGATCAGCCTGAAAAAACCGGCGATCCGGTCGAGCATCCTCTTCTCCTTGCCGTGATGGGCAGACAGTGTCTGCGCACTGACATATGCGCTCGCTCCGGGAAGAACAATATCGTGCTGATATTATTGTTTCTTCAGGAGCTTGGGGCGCAGGAGGCGGAAGCGAAGGCGCTTGGAGATTTTCCTCGTATCGATGATCGGCCCTCCGCAGCCCTCCTCCGGCTCCCGCTGGAAGGTCTCGAACTTACTGGCGAAGACGGCGTCGGCGGTCCGCTTGCGATGCTCCAGTTCCTGCGGCACCAGCATATTGCGCTCAAACAGTTCAATCGGACCGGCAATGGCGGGAAAGAGTTCCGCCGAAATCTGGACCTTCGACCCGGGAATGTCCGTGTCCACCTGTGCCTGATAGATCAAAAGCCGCTCTTCGGTGTCGATCACCATCTTGCGCGTGAGGGCGTTGCACAGGCCGACCTGGCTATTCAGCGCATCGACGAAAACCTGGAAGAGATTGATGAAGCGTTCGCGGCGCTGGCTATCCTCGCGCATTCCGCGTTCTTCCTCGGCAACGCGGTCGGCTTCGCTCTTCAGGGCGCGCCGCTCCTGTTCCATACGTTCCCATTCGGCCTTGCTTCCATAAAGACCGATCCTGCCCTGCTTCGTCAGCGCCTTGGCATTCAATTCCCGAATGCGCAGGCGCGCGATATCGATCTTGTCGACAAGCCGACGGCGCTGCTCGACGATGCCGATCAACCCATGCTCCCCCAACTTGTGAAAGTCGATCACAATCGTGCGGTAGCTCGCAATGACAGCAGCGGTTTCGTTCGACTTCACCAGCAGGTCGCGCAGCCGCTCCACAACCGGGGCGGCGCGCACCCGCGCGCTATGGCGACGCCACATCCGCTGACGCGAAAAGCGACCGATGAATTTCTCGCCTGTCGTCAGGCCGCGGAAACTGTCGAGATCCGCTGAAACCTTGACCGTCAGCGTGTCGAGGACGGATACGAGTTCCGCCAGCAGATTGGTCAGGCTCGCGCCGTTTGTGACAAACGCCTGGAAGCGCCCGTTCTCGACAAGGAAGCGCTCATCATCGACGGCGGCCCCTTGGCGCGCAAACTCTTTGACGAAATCGACGCAGACCCTGGCTTCAAGACGCAGCTGTTCCACGAGCGCTCGCGCGGCTTCCAGCTGCGTGTCGAAGGAGAAAGGCTTGCGCACCGGAACGCCTCCATGAATCGGTTACAGCGAACCTAGCGCATAAGCCGACAAACCGGAATCGATTTGAGGAACGCTCACACCGCCTCGGCAAGCCATTGCCCGTTCATGGCATCATCCCAATGCCGCCGGCAAAGCGATACGTACTTTTCGTTGCCCCCGACATCGATCTGCGCGCCTTCGCGCAGCACCTTTCCTTCTGCGTCGAGGCGCACCACCATCGTCGCCTTGCGTCCGCAATGGCAGATGGTCCGCACCTCACGCATCTCGTCCGCGATCGCGAGAAGCTCCTCAGACGCAGGAAACAGCTTCCCCTGGAAGTCGGTCCTGAGGCCATAGACCATGACCGGAATGTTCATCCGGTCGACGATCCGGGCAAGCTGCCAGACATGCTCGCGCGTCATGAAGTGAGCTTCGTCGACGAAGACGCAAGCGATTGGCTCCCCCTCCTTGCTAAGTTCGCCAATCAAGGCCTGCAAGTCTGCTTCCGGTTCGAAGGCCACGGCGCTCGCCTGCAGCCCGATCCTAGAGCCGATAACCCCTTTTCCGGCGCGCTCATCGAAGGCCGCGATCAGCAAAACGACACGCATGCCGCGCTCCTCGTAATTATAGGAGGCTTGCAGCAGCATCGTCGACTTGCCGGCGTTCATGGTCGAATAGTTGAAATAGAGTTTTGCCATCGTTTTCTCCGTCTTTCGCTTCTTGGAAGCTCGAAACTGCGAAGAAAAGTCCCTCATTTTGATAATCACAGGAAAATCGCGGCCAAAAACCGCCAAAAGCCTTGAAAACCCGGCACTCCGCGAAAAATGCCCCACGTCGCAATCGGGTACTGCAATGCGGCGCAAACGCGCTCAGATCGCTTGTCAAACTCGGTTATTGGTGATTGGCTTGGGAACGCAAGACTGGGAGTCTAAAAATGAAAACGACAAGCGCATTCAAACTGACCACCGCCACCGCAGTTGCCGCTCTCTCTGTCGCAACAGCAGCATTTGCCGCAGACCCCGATAGCTGCTCCGCCGTCCGTCTTTCCGACGTTGGCTGGACTGATATCACCGCAACCACCGCCACGGCCGCAGTCATTCTGAAGAACCTCGGCTACGAGCCTGATGTCAAGGTTCTTTCGGTTCCGGTTACCTATCAGTCGCTGAAGAACAAGGACATTGACGTGTTCCTCGGCAACTGGATGCCGGCTCAGGCGAAGGATGTCCAGCCCTACCTCGATGAGAAGACGGTCGATTCCCTCGGCGTCAACCTCGAGGGCGCCAAATACACGCTCGCGACCAATGCCAAGGGCGTTGAACTCGGCATCAAGGATTTCAGCGATATCGGCAAGCACAAGGACGAACTCGACGGCAAGATCTTCGGGATCGAGCCCGGCAACGACGGCAACCGCCTCGTGATGACCCTGATCGAAAAGAACGAGATGGGAATGGGCGGCCTTGAGCTCGTCGAGTCCTCCGAACAAGGCATGCTGGCACAGGTCGCCCGCGCCGAGAAGGAAGGCAAGCCGGTCGTATTCCTGGGTTGGGCACCCCACCCCATGAACGAGAACTTCAAGATGACTTACCTGACGGGCGGTGACAGCACCTTCGGTCCAAATTTCGGCGGCGCGACGGTCTACACCAACACCCGCGCCGGCTACACCACCGAATGCCCCAACGTCGGCAAGTTCGTCTCGAACCTGAAGTTCAATCTGGAAATGGAAAACCAGATCATGGGCAAGATCCTCAACGATGGTGAGGATCCGCAGGTCGCCGCGACCGAGTGGCTGAAGGCAAATCCGAACGCAGTCGATCCGTGGCTCGCAGGCGTTACGACCAAGGACGGCAAGGACGCCCTTACCGCCGTGAAGTCGGGCCTCGGCCTTTGAAACTGATGAACGGGGCGGCCCTCGCCGCCCCTTTTTGTTTCATCTCGATCTTTGCTCTTTCGGATAGGCGCGCTCCTTGAACTGGATCACCGACTACAAAATTCCTATTGGCCCTTTCGCCAAATCGACCGTCGACTGGCTGACGTCGAGCGGTGAGTGGTTTTTCAACCAGCTTGCTTTCGTTTTGTCGCACGTTATCAATGCGTTGCTTTTCATTCTGCAGGCTCCGCATCCTTTGATCGTACTGGCTGCGATCGTTGGGATCGCTTATTGGCTGCGCCGCTCGATCGGCGTCGCGGTTTTCACCCTGCTCGGCTTGTTGCTGATCATGAACCAGGGCTATTGGAAGGAAACGACGGAAACGCTGGCGCTCGTCCTGGCATCGACATTTGTCAGCATGGCGGTCGGCATTCCACTCGGTATCGCCGGTGCGCGGCGCGCCTGGGTGTTTTCCATCATGCGGCCGGTTCTCGATCTGATGCAGACGATCCCGACCTTCGTCTATCTCATCCCCGCGCTCATCCTCTTCGGTCTCGGCATGGTTCCGGGTCTGATCGCGACCGTAATCTTCGCGATCCCCGCCCCGATCCGCCTGACGCGTCTCGGCATCATCTCGACGCCGCCGTCCCTCGTGGAAGCAGCGGAGTCTTTCGGCGCGACGCCAATGCAGGTGCTGCGCAAGGTCGAGCTCCCCTTCGCCATGCCTCAGATCATGGCCGGCCTTACGCAGACCATCATGCTTTCCCTCTCGATGGTGGTTATCGCGGCGCTTGTCGGCGCCGATGGTCTCGGAAAACCGGTGGTGCGCGCGCTCAATACGGTCAATGTCTCCATGGGCTTCCAGGCGGGTCTCTGTATCGTCATCCTCGCGATTATTCTCGACCGCATGTTCCGTGCGACAGGTGAAGGAGAAGGCGTATGACCGCGGTCCGCTTCGACAACGTCAGCATCGTCTTCGGCGACAAGCCGGAAAACGCCCTCACCTTGGCCGATCAGGGCAAGAATCGCGACGAGATCGGCGCCGCGACCGGTCTCGTTCTCGGCGTGGCGGATGCCTCGCTCTCCGTACAGGAAGGCGAGATCCTCGTCCTCATGGGCCTTTCGGGCTCCGGCAAATCGACCTTGCTGCGTGCCGTGAACGGGCTGGCGCCTGTCGTACGTGGCGAGGTGTCTGTCGCAACGCAAAACGGCCTCTGTAATCCCTACAAGACCACTGCCAAGGGCTTGCGCGACCTGCGCATGCACACCGTCTCGATGGTCTTCCAGCAGTTCGCGCTGCTGCCGTGGCGCACGGTGGCGGAGAATGTCGGCTTCGGCCTCGAGCTCGCGGGTATGCCGGAAGCCGAGCGCAAGAAGCGCGTGGGCGAACAACTTGAGCTCGTCAACCTGACGAAATGGGCCGACCGCAAGGTCAACGAACTCTCCGGCGGCATGCAGCAGCGTGTCGGCCTAGCGCGTGCCTTTGCGACTGGTGCACCGATCCTGCTGATGGACGAGCCGTTCTCGGCGCTCGATCCGTTGATCCGCACGCGTCTGCAAGATGAGCTTCTCGAGTTCCAGCGGCGGCTGAAGAAGACGATCCTCTTCGTCAGCCACGACCTCGACGAGGCGTTCCGCATCGGCAACCGCATCGCCATCATGGAGGGTGGGCGCATCATCCAGTGCGGCACGCCGCAGGAAATCGTCAAGAACCCGGCCGACCAGTACGTCGCCGATTTCGTCCAGCACATGAACCCGATCAGCATGCTGACGGCGCAGGACGTGATGCAGCGCGGTCTCGGACATGCGGCCGCTGGCGCGAGCGTCAGCGGCACGGCGCGCGCCGAGACGCCGCTGATCGACATTCTCGATGCGCTGTCGCGCCAGCCGGGCAGTATCGGTGTCGTGGAAAACGGCGCGATCGTCGGGACTATCTCGGCGCAGGATATCGTCGAAGGCCTGACCCAGCACCGGCGCAAAGAACAGGCTTGATCCCGCCGTCCGCTTCCGTCACAAAGTGGACATGAAAGATCAAGCTTCCGTTCTCAGGGAAACGGACGGAGAAGCCCGCAAACTCGCTCGCACGCTTCTCCGCTCCGCCCGCTATGCCGCAATTGCCGTTCTCGATCCCGGGACCGGCTTTCCCTTTGCGAGTCGCGTCCTGCTCGGCACCGATATCGATGGTGTTCCCGTCATTCTCGTCTCGGGCCTGTCGACGCATACGCGCGCGCTCGACGCCGACCGCCGCGCCTCGCTTCTGACGGGCGAGCCCGGCAAGGGCGATCCGCTTGCCTATCCGCGCCTAACGACCCAATGCCTTGCCGAACCGGTCGAGCGCGACAGCGACATCCACGTCCGGATTCGCAGCCGCTTCCTCAACCGCCATGCCAAGGCAAAGCTCTACATCGATTTCCCGGACTTCCGTTTCTTCCGGCTTGTGCCGCAGTCCGCAAGCCTCAATGGCGGTTTCGGTCGCGCCTATCTGCTGGAGGGCGAAGATCTGACGATTCGATCCCCCGGCAGCGAAGCCGTGGCAGCGCAAGCCGACGCGATAGTGCAAGAATTGCTAGCCATGCGCCCGGATCTCGCGGCTGCGGCTGCGGCGGGCCGGCAGGCCGGCAACGGCGATTGGCGCATTTGTGGAGTGGATTGCGCCGGTTTCGATCTCATTTCGGGTGATTTGCTCCTGCGTTACGAGTTTGATGCCGTTGCGCAGGGTGTTGAGGACGTTTATTCACATATACCTAACATAAAATACGCAATACCTGAAATTTAGCTATATACAATCTTGACGCTGTATTGATAGTTTTCGCCGTCCGGCATTGAGCGGGAACGTGCGTTTTTGAAATTAGTTTCACATCGGGAACAGGATATGGATACAATCGATTTAACCGCCAATGCAAACGTTGCCGCTGCCCTGTTGTCGGCTATGGCAAACCCGAAGAGACTTCTCATTCTCTGCAACCTCGTGAGGGGTGAAATTCCGGTCGGTGCGTTGGCGCAGGAGGTCGGTTTGAGCCAGTCGGCTCTCTCGCAGCACCTGTCCAAGCTGCGCGCCCAGAAACTGGTAAAAACGCGCCGCGACGCCCAGACGATCTACTATTCGAGCAATTCCGAGCAGGTTCTCAAAATCCTCGAAGCCCTCACTGACATCTATGCTGTTCAAAGCCGCACCAAGTCTGCGGCGTAAGGATGCGCTGACATAACGTCAGCCTATAAGCCGCACTGCCGAGGGATGCATCCGGAATAGTGTGGCAACCTTGTTTCAGCACGTCTGCATACTTTTAGGCCGGCAGCAATGCCGGTCTTTTTTTGCATATTGTTCGCCGCTGCGCTGCCCAGACGGCAACGTCCGCGGCTTGACGCCCGGAGAAGCGCTGATAATTTGACCGGGCAGTAAAAAACGGCATCAGCCAATACCGGGAACGGCCTCCGAAACGGCCATGGAGAACAGCATGTCCAACCGCCTCAATACCACGCCAAATGACCTGCGGGCCTTTTGGATGCCCTTCACTGCGAACCGTCAGTTCAAGAAGGAGCCGCGTCTCTTCGTCAGCGCCAAGGACATGTACTACCAGACCCATGACGGCCGCCAGGTGCTCGACGGCACCGCCGGCCTCTGGTGTGTGAATGCAGGGCACTGCCGGCCGAAGATCACCGAGGCGATCCGCGAACAGGCGGGCGAGCTCGACTATGCGCCGGCCTTCCAGCTCGGCCATCCCAAGGCCTTCGAACTGGCGAACCGCCTCGTCGATATCGCGCCCGAAGGCATGGATCACGTTCTCTACACCAATTCCGGGTCTGAATCGGTCGAGACCGCGCTGAAGGTCGCTCTCGCCTATCATCGCGTGAAGGGCAACGGCTCGCGCTTCCGTCTGATCGGCCGCGAGCGCGGCTATCACGGCGTCAACTTCGGCGGAATCTCCGTCGGCGGCATTGTCTCCAACCGCAAGATGTTCGGCACCCTGCTGACGGGCGTCGATCACATGCCGCACACCCATCAGCCCGGCAAGAACGCCTTTACCCGCGGCCAGCCCGAGCATGGCGGCGATCTGGCGAGCGAGCTCGAACGCATCGTCACGCTACACGACGCCTCGACGATCGCGGCCGTCATCGTCGAGCCGATCGCCGGTTCGACCGGCGTGCTGATCCCGCCGAAGGGTTATCTGCAGAAGCTCCGCGAGCTCTGCACCAAGCATGGCATCCTTTTGATCTTCGACGAAGTCATCACCGGCTTCGGCCGCCTCGGCGCCCCGTTCGCCGCGCAGTATTACGACGTCAAGCCCGATATGATCACCACCGCGAAGGGCCTGACCAACGGCGTCATCCCGATGGGCGCGGTCTTCGTGACTGCGGAGATCCATGACGCGTTCATGAGCGGCCCGGAACACATGATCGAGTTCTTCCACGGCTACACCTATTCGGGCAACCCGATCGCCTGCGCCGCCGCGCTCGGCACGCTCGACACGTACAAGGAAGAAGGCCTCCTGACCCGCGCTGCGGAACTCTCCGACTATTGGGCCGACGCGCTGCACTCCCTGAAGGATTGCCCGAACGTGATCGACGTCAGGAACACCGGCCTTATCGGCGCCATCGAGCTCGATCCGATCGCTGGCGAGCCGACCAAGCGTGCCTTCACCGCCTTCCTGAGGGCCTATGAGAAAGGCCTGCTGATCCGCACCACCGGTGACATCATCGCGCTCTCGCCGCCGCTGATCATCGAGAAGCACCACATCGACGAACTCTTCGCAAAACTGCGCGAAATTCTGCAAAGCAACATCTGATATCGGCAACGGTAGAGTGCCCGCCTTTTAATCCTCTCCCCTTCCAGAGGGGGAGAGGCATCAAACGCGATGAGCACAAAATACGCGATGACCGACCACCGCTTTGCTCGTCATCCACCAAATGGCAAATCTGTATAACGCCAAGACCTCAATCGCGTTACAGGTCTTGGCCACCGCATTTCTCCGCCAGAAAGGACACGTTCCTTTCGATTGGAGATGATTTCATGTTCACGAGACTGCTTGCGCTTTTCTTTCTGTGCTCGCCGCATTCTCTTCCCATCCAAGCTCTGCCGCGACGGGCGCCAAGCGACAATCGATCCACAGGCAGGTCAGCGACATTTCTCTTGCCTTTCTGGCCAAAGCACTTCCCGCAAAATAGATGGTGCGGCGGCACGGTCGGAATCGCGGATTTTCCCGTGAAAACCGTGATTCCGGCGTAGCTCATGACAGAATTCGTCAAAAGTGGCGATCGATTTGCTATCTTCTTGCCTAATCGCTGTGAAATTCCTAAGAAACTTGCTGTGCACCCTGCGAAGCCAAACATGGAAGCCGGGTGTCTCGGCCGGGCGGCTGCTCATCGTCTCTTGGCGCATCCCGCAAGGGCTGTTGTACGATCTGGGCTCGCCGCCGCGGTACTCAAATCGCGGGTTTTGAAACCCACCCAAGGAGAAAGAAAATGAGTCTGAAGACTTTGTCGGCGGCCCTTGTCGCCTCGCTCGCCTTTGCGCCGCTCGCCCATGCAGACATCACCATCGGCCTCATCGCGCCGCTGACCGGTCCGGTCGCCGCCTATGGCGATCAGGTGAAGAATGGCGCGCAGGCCGCTGTTGACGAGATCAACAAGAAGGGTGGCATCCTCGGCGAGAAAGTCATCCTCAAGTACGCCGACGACGCCGGCGAACCCAAGCAGGGCGTTTCCGCTGCCAACCAGATCGTCGGCGACGGCATCCGCTTCGTCGTCGGCCCGGTCACCTCGGGCGTCGCGATCCCGGCATCCGACGTTCTCGCCGAGAACGGCGTGCTGATGGTAACTCCGACCGCAACCGCCCCGGACCTGACCAAGCGCGGCCTCACCAACGTTCTGCGCACCTGCGGCCGTGACGACCAGCAGGCCGAAGTCGCTGCCAACTACGTCCTGAAGAACTTCAAGGACAAGCGCGTCGCGATCATCAACGACAAGGGCGCCTACGGCAAGGGTCTGGCCGATTCCTTCAAGGCAACGCTCAACGCCGGCGGCATCAAGGAGGTGCTCGACGACTCGCTGACCCCTGGCGACAAGGACTTCAGCGCGCTGACAACCCGCCTCAAGGCCGAGAAGGTCGACGTCGTCTATTTCGGCGGCTATCACCCGGAAGGCGGTCTGCTGGCCCGCCAGCTGCATGATCTCTCCGTCAATGCGGTCATCATCGGCGGCGATGGCCTCTCCAACAGCGAGTTCTGGAACATCGGCACCGATGCCGCCGGCGGCACGATCTTCACCAACGCGGTCGACGCGACCAAGAGCCCGGATTCCAAGGCGGCAGCCGATGCGCTGAAGGCCAAGGGCATCCCGGCCGAAGCCTTCACGCTCAACGCCTACGCCGCAGTCGAAGTCCTGAAGGCAGGCATCGAGAAGGCCGGCAGCGCCGAAGATTCCGAAGCCGTCGCCAAGGCGCTGAAGGGCGGCGAGCCGATCTCGACCACCATCGGCAAGCTGACCTACGGCGAAACCGGTGACCTGACCTCGCAGAGCTTCGCGCTCTACAAGTGGGAAGGTGGCAAGATCGTTCCGGCCGAGTAAGCCTTCGATCTCGCGGATGGATCGCCGGGCGTCCCTTTGGGGCGCCCGGTTTTCGTTTGTGGACCAGCCGGCAAGCCGATCTCGCTTTGTCTGACACATGGGTTATAACTGGACAAACGCCAGCACGAGGATGCCCATGACCGCCAAGCTCGAACGCCTCATCGACCAGGGAACGGGCCAACTGCCTGCCGATATCGTGCTGAAAGGCGGGCGCTTCTTCGATCTCGTTACGGGCGAACTTGTGGCATCGGATATCGCTATCGCCCAAGACCGTATCGTCGGCACATGCGGCAACTACGATGGCGAAACCGAGATCGATATCTCAGGCAAGATCGTCGTGCCTGGCTTCATCGACACGCATCTCCACATCGAATCCTCGCTGGTGACACCGCACGAGTTCGACCGCTGCGTCCTGCCCTATGGCGTCACAACTGCCATCTGCGATCCGCATGAGATCGCCAATGTCCTTGGCATCGAAGGCATTCAGTATTTCCTGGATTCGTCCCTCGAGACGATCATGGACATCCGCGTCCAGCTTTCTTCCTGCGTGCCCGCCACGCACCTGGAAACGTCGGGCGCCGATCTGCCGATCGAGCGGTTGTTGCCCTTCCGCCGTCATCCGAAAGTCATTGGCCTTGCAGAGTTCATGAATTTCCCCGGCGTGATCCACAAGGATCCCGTCTGCTTGGCCAAACTCGACGCCTTCCAGGGCGAGCATATCGATGGCCACGCGCCCCTGCTCTCGGGCAACGACCTGAACGGCTATCTCGCCGCCGGCATCCGCACCGAGCACGAATGCACGAGTGCTGCAGAAGCGCTGGAAAAGATCCGCAAGGGGATGCACATCCTCGTGCGCGAGGGTTCAGTGTCGAAAGATCTCGCGGCCCTGATGCCCATTATCACCGAACGCCTGTCGCCGCACCTTGCGCTCTGCACCGACGACCGCAATCCGCTCGACATCGCCGAGCACGGCCACCTTGACTACATGATCCGCACCGCGATCAAGAACGGCGTCGAGCCGCTGGCTATCTACCGCGCCGCATCGATTTCGGCTGCGCGGGCCTTCGGACTGAGAGATCGCGGCCTCGTCGCCCCCGGCTGGCGCGCGGACCTCGTGGTGATCGACAGCCTGGAAAACTGCCGCGCCGATATCGTTTTTGTGGCCGGACGCGAGGTAACCGCCGAACTCTTTGCCACCCGCAAACCGGTGGAGCCCGTCGGCCTCGACAGTGTGAAGGCCAGGCCCGTCAACGCCGCTCATTTCGGCGTGCCGGTCGCCGATGGAGAAACGCCCGTCATCGGCGTCACCCCCGGCAAGATCATCACCGAATATCGCCGCTACCGGCTTCCCGTGAAGGGCAACCAGACCGACGTCGACCTCGGCAACGACATCGTCAAGGTCGCCGTTATCGAGCGGCATGGCAAGAACGGCAACCATGCCAACGGCTTCGTTCAGGGCTTCGGCCTGAAGAAGGGTGCGATCGCCTCGACCGTCGGCCATGACAGCCACAACATCTGCGTCGTCGGCGTCAGCGAGGACGACATGGCGCTCGCCGCCAATCGCCTCGGCGAAATCAACGGCGGCTTCGTGGTCGTCGAGGATGGCAGGGTCACAGGCGAGATCGCCCTGCCCGTTGCAGGGCTGATGAGCCTTGAGCCCTACGAGACGGTGCGCGACACGCTCCACCACCTTCGCCAAGCCGCCTACGCGCTTGGCACGACGTTGGAAGAACCCTTCCTGCAGGTCGCCTTCCTGCCGCTGCCGGTCATCCCGCACCTGAAGATCTCCGACCGCGGAATGGTGGATGTCGACAAGTTCGCGTTGATCGTGTGAGCGCCTAGCCCGCCACCCGCGCGCAGAACGCATCCAGCGCCGCCAGCTTGATCGGCCCGGTTCCGGTCACCGCCTCGAAGCCAGGTATCGCCAGCCGCTCTCCGATCACCATTCCCGCTGGCGGAACGAACTGTGCGGGCTTGCGCGTCAGGTTGAAGACGAAGAGCAGCTTTTCGCTTCCCTTCGAACGCGTGAAGGCCAGAAGATCTTGATTGGTTCCAATGAACTCCATGGTGCCGTCGAGCAGCGCCGGGTGGCCTTTGCGGAATCTGAGCGTCTGCCGGTAGTGATGCAGGACGGAATGCGGATCACTCTCCTGCGTATCGATCGAAAGTGCTGCCTGCTCGTAAGGCACCGGCAGCCAGGATTTCTCGGCCGTCGTAAAGCCGGCATGCGCCTTGGCCGCCTCCCAGGGCATCGGCGTGCGGCACCCGTCACGCCCCTTGAAGGCCGGCCAGAAGCGAATGCCGTAGGGGTCGCGCAGGTCCTCGAAGGCAAGCTGTGCCTCCGGAAGGCCAAGCTCTTCACCCTGATAGAGGCAGATCGAGCCCCGCAGTGCCGCCAGCACCGACATGGCGAGCTTGGCGATAACAGGTCGCTCCGCTTCCGTCTTGGCAAAGCGGCTGACATGGCGGTTGACGTCGTGGTTGGAGAAGGCCCAGCAGACCCATCCATCTGCGACCGACTTCTGGAAGGCGTCGACGCAACTGCGAATATGCGTGGCGGTGAAATCCGGCCCGAGCAGATCGAAGGTGTAGCACATGTGCAGCTTGTCGCCGCCGGTCGTATAGGCGGCCACGGTCTTCAACGAGCGGGCGCCGTCACCGACCTCGCCGACCGTCGTGCGTGCCTCGTAGCGATCGAGCAGAGCCCGGAACCGCTGGAGGAAGCCGATATTCTCCGGCTGCGTCTTGTCATGGAGGTGATTCTGCATGCCATAGGGGTTCGTATCCGGCGCATCGAGGCCGGCGTCACTCTCGTCAGGCGCGTGCGCAGGGTTGTCGCGAAGCAGCTTGTCGCAGAAGTAATAGTTGACGGTATCGAGGCGGAAGCCGTCGACGCCGCGGTCGAGCCAGAACTTCACCGTGGCAAGCACGGCATCCTGAACCTGCGGGCTGTGGAAGTTGAGATCCGGCTGCGAGGTCAGGAAGTTGTGCTGGTAGTACTGCCGGCGCACGCCGTCCCATTCCCAGCCGGGTCCGCCGAAGATCGAGAGCCAGTTGTTGGGCGCAGTGCCGTCCGGTTTCGGGTCGGCCCAGACATACCAGTCCGCCTTCGAATTGGTCCGGCTCGAGCGGCTCTCGATGAACCAGGGATGAACGTCCGACGTATGCGAGATCACCTGGTCGATGACGACCTTGATGCCGAGCCCGTGAGCCGCGGTCATCATCTCGTCGAAATCGGCAAGAGTGCCGAAAATCGGATCGACATCGCAATAGTCCGAAACATCGTAGCCCATATCGGCCATGGGCGATTTGAAGAACGGCGACAGCCAGATGGCATCGACACCGAGGCTGGCGATATAGGGCAATCGCCGAGTAATGCCCTTGAGATCGCCCAAGCCATCTCCGTTCGTATCCTGAAAGGAACGTGGATAGACCTGATAAATCACTGCACCCCGCCACCAGTCCGCCGTCTTGTCCGCAACCGCCACCGTTCATCTCCTGCATTCATGCAATGACGTTGCACACTAAAGCGGGTGGGACAAAAAACAACCTTCAGCCGGAAGCGTCGCCAATGGCCCCGCCAATCCAACCGATTATCAGATCCAAAGCCGCCAGTTCGTAGCTTGTCAGCGAAGTGCTCTGCGCGTATCAGCGAAAGGAGAAAATTCGGGGAGGCTTTCTGTGAGCGGGCGTTTTCTATCGATCGGTGAATGCATGGTGGAGCTTTCGCAGGCCGGCGCCGGCTTGCTGCGCAAGGGCTTCGCCGGCGATACGCTGAACACCGCCTGGTATGCTCGCGCCTGCCTGCCGGCCGATTGGTCGGTGGAGTATTTTACCGCGCTCGGTGACGAACCTATGTCCGATGAGATGATCGCCTTCTTCAAGGAAGCCGGCATCGGCACCGCGTTTATCAGGCGCATCAAGGGCAAGGCGCCCGGTCTCTACATGATCAGTCTGAAGGATGGCGAACGCTCCTTTAGTTACTGGCGCGACAACTCCGCGGCTCGCCAATTGGCAGCTGATGCGGAACTTTTGCGCGAGGCGATCGAGGCCTGCGACGTCATCTATTTCTCCGGCATCACGCTTGCGATCCTGTCGCGCAATGACGCCGACACGTTGCTGGCCGAGGTTCGCCGTGCCAAGGCGGCCGGCAAGATTGTTGCCTTCGACCCCAACATTCGCCCACGGCTCTGGTCGGGCTATGACGTGATGCATGCGACAATCAGCGAAGGCGCGCGCGCCTCTTCCCTGGTGCTGCCGAGTTTTGATGACGAGGCAACTCACTTCGGCGACGTCTCGATAGCGGCAACGATCCAGCGGTATCGCACACTTGGGGCTGCCGATGTCGTCGTCAAGAATGGCGCGGAAGGCGCTACGCTGAGTTTCGATGGCGTGGAGAACTTCGTCCCGGCTGAAAAGGTCGAGCAGGTCGTCGACACGACAAGCGCCGGTGACAGTTTCAATGGCGCATTTCTCGCACGCTATCTCGAGACCAGGAACGCTGCGGCCGCAGCCGCATTTGCCGCAAAGGTCGCCGCACGCGTCGTCAGCGAACACGGCGCCCTCGTCGCACGGGAAAAGCTCGGCCTGAAGAAGGCCTAGGCAGCACCGCGCCCCGCTAAAGACCACTCATCTGTCGGCGTAACGCGACTGTAATATTTCCATCATCGACGGCCGCCAGAATAGGAAGCGCGGGAATCGAGTCTCCGGGCCTACCCGGAATTGAGCCGGCGCCCCGCGGCGCGGCGTGGATGGAATTGGGGCGTGCTGCAACATATGTCGGATGTTGGAAGCGACGAAAGCCTGGCTATGTCTCGGCAGGGCGTGGCGGAACGGCTGGTTATTGTCAGTGATGCCTGGCATCCTCAGGTCAACGGCGTCGTTCGCTCGATCGAGAATACCAATCGCGAACTCGCGAAGATGGGCATCGAGGTGGCGATGGTGACGCCGCAGGGCTTTCACAGCATCCCCTGCCCCACCTATCCTGAAATTCGCCTTTCGATCGCCAATTATCGCCGCGTCGCGCGCGAGATAGAAAAGCACATGCCGTCCTACGTTCACATCGCGACGGAAGGCCCTTTGGGTCTCACGGCGCGGCGCTGGTGCCTGAGGAACCGCATGCCGTTTTCCACCAGCTATCACACCCGCTTTCCGGAATATGTCTCGGCGCGCCTGCCGGTACCGAAAAGCTGGCTCTACGCTTTCGTCCGCTGGTTCCACAATTCGGGTGCGGGCTGCATGGTCGCAACGCCAAGTCTTGCGCGTGAGCTCTCCGAGAAGGGTATCCGCAACCTGATGCCATGGAGCCGCGGCATCGACGCCGGCCAGTTCCACCCGACACCGCTGGAAGATGCACCGTTCGGACTGCCCCGCCCGGTCTTCATGACGGTTGGCCGGGTAGCATTGGAGAAGAACCTCCCGGCCTTTCTGGATCTCGACCTGCCCGGATCGAAAGTCGTCGTGGGTGACGGACCGGCCCGCGCCGAACTCGAGAAGCGCTACCCGGATGTACTTTTCACCGGTCTGAAAGTCGGCGAGGAACTGGCAAAGACCTATGCCCAGGCGGACGTCTTCGTCTTCCCATCGCTGACGGATACGTTCGGCAATACGATTCTGGAGGCGCTTGCCTCCGGCGTTCCCGTCGCTGCCTACCCCGTGACTGGGCCGCTCGACATCATCGGCGAAGACAACGAGGTCGGCGCACTCGACAACGACCTGAGGACAGCCTGCTTGGCGGCTCTGTCTGCTTCGCGCGAAAAGGCCCGTGAACTTGCCCAGCAATATTCCTGGGAAGCGGCGACCACGCAGTTCATCAACAACATTCGCGCCGCCAACGGCGTCATCACGCCAAAATGGAAAAAGGCTTGGCAGTTTGCCGCCAAGTCGCTGCCAAGAACGAAAAAGCCCGGCGAGGCCGCCGGGCCTATCTCCTCAGGAACCTGATCCCGTCATTTCCTGAGCGCGTCGCGCAGCGTCTGGTTGGCGACGGAAATCGCGCTGCGCACCGCCGGCGTCTCGGCAATGGCGTTCAGAAGCACGAAGTCGTGGATCGTGCCGTTGTAGCGGATCGAGGTCACCTTCACGCCGGCCTGGCTCAGTTTCCGGCCATAGGCCTCGCCTTCATCGCGCAGCACGTCGTTCTCATCGGTGATGATCAGTGCCGGCGGCAGACCGTTCAATTGATCGAGCGACGCCTGCAGCGGTGAAGCCGTCGGCTCCTTGCGCTTGGCTTCATCAGGCAGATAGGCGTTCCAGAACCACTTCATCGCTTCCTTGGTCAGCCACGGGCCATTGGCGAACTGATTGTAGGAGCCGGTCTCGAAGTTGGCGTCGGTCACCGGATAGAAGAGAACCTGCTGATCGATTGCCGGGCCGCCGCGCTCCTTGGCAAGCAAGGTGACTGCCGCCGTCATATTGCCGCCCACACTATCGCCGGCCACCGCCAGGCGGCTCGCATCGACATTGAATTCCTTCTCGTGCTCGGCAACATATTTCGTGGCGGCATAGGTCTGTTCGATCGCGATCGGATAACGCGCTTGCGGTGAGCGCTCGTAGTCGACGAAGACGACGGCGGCCTTGGCGCCATTGGCAATCTCGCGGACGAGCCGGTCATGCGTGTCGGCATCGCCGAGAACCCAACCGCCGCCGTGGAAATACATGACGACAGGAAGCTCGCCCTTCGCGCCTTCCGGACGAACGATGCGCAACTTGATGCTGCCGGTCGGACCGGCCTTGATCGTCAGGTTCTCTTCCTTGGCGGCGAGCTTCCTGACGTCGCCCTTCTGCGCGCCGGCAAGAACGCCGCGGGCGTCGGACGGAGACAGCGTATAGATCGGCTTGGCGCCGGCCAGCGCGTCGATGAACTTTTGGGTCGTCGGTTCCAGCACCGGATCGGCAGCGGCGCCGAAGGCGGTGGCTGCCAGGATGGTTGCTGCGCAGACTGCGGTCTTGATGGTCGACATCGTCTTGTCCTTTTGGTTGCGGTTCGTTGTGAACACGCATTATATTTATCGAACGATTATTTATTGCGCGATATAAATCTGAGCATGGCAGCCATGCAAAAAGTATGCTTGCGACTATTTATCGTGCGATATATTATTGTGCGATTTTGGAGATCACGATATGAGCGACGACCTGAATCTCGACGATTTCATCTGTTTCGCCCTCTACACCGCGAACCACGCGATGAACCGCGTCTACAAGCCGATGCTGGACGCACTGAACCTGACCTATCCGCAATACCTGGTCATGGTCACGCTCTGGAAGGAAGATAGCCAGACGGTGGGTGCCATCGGCGCGAAACTGCTCCTCGAATCGAGCACCCTCACCCCCCTCCTCAAGCGTCTGGAAGCGACCGGCTACGTCAAGCGTGAACGCGGCATGGACGACGAACGTGTCGTCATTATCCGGCTGACCGAGGAAGGCCGGGAACTTAGAAAGCGCGCAGCTTCCATCCCCGGCTGCATCGTCAGCGCGTCGGGCCAGGAATTCGCTGAACTGAAGCGGCTAAGGGCGGAGGTTGTTGCGCTACGCGATGCGTTGGAGCGCAGCGCAACCTGAACTCGCTCTATCAGGTCCGTCTCTTCTTTGATTCGTACGGATTGTCAGGCGAGCGGTAGTGAATGCGGATCGGCACGCTCGGCATGTCGAAATCAGCACGCAGGCCATTGATCAGATAACGCGTATAGGATTCCGGAAGCGCGTCCGAACGCGTACAGGAGATCATGAAGGCCGGCGGACGCGCCTTCACCTGCGTCATATACTTGAGCTTGATGCGGCGGCCGGAAACGGCCGGCGGCGGGTGCTGGACCTGCTGCTGTTCCAGCCAGCGATTGAGACGTGCCGTCGAAATACGCTTGTTCCAGACCTTGTCCGTGTCAATGATCGACTGCATCAGCTTGTCGAGACCGCGGCCCGTCTGGCCGGAAATCGGCACGGCGCGGATGCCGCGCGCTTGCGGCAGCAGCCGGTCGGTCTTTTCACGCAGGTCAGCCAGGACGGCCTGTGGATCCTCGATCATGTCCCACTTGTTGAAGGCGAGAACGGCAGCCCGGCCCTCGCGCAGCACGAGATCGACAATGTGCAGGTCCTGCTTCTCGAACGGGATCGTCGCATCAAAGACGATGACGACGAGTTCGGCAAATCGGATGGCGCGCAGCGTATCGGCAACGGAGAGCTTTTCCAGCTTCTCGATCACCTTCGCCTTGCGGCGCATGCCTGCCGTGTCGAACATCTTGATGGTGCGACCGCGCCAGTCCCACTCCACGGAGATGGAATCGCGCGTGATGCCGGCTTCCGGTCCGGTCAGCAGCCGGTCTTCACCGAGGAAGCGGTTGATCAGCGTCGACTTGCCGGCATTCGGGCGGCCGACGATCGCCACACGCAGCGGCTTGCTGTCGTCGTAAGCCGGCTCTTCCTCTTCTTCGCCGTCGGCACCGGTCGACTGCGGGATATCGACGTCGGTGACGGCGACATCTTCCTTCGGCGGAAACGCACGCTCCTCGCCAAGGGCTGCAACGATCGCGTCACGCAGGTCGAGCATACCCTGTCCGTGTTCGGCCGAAATCGGCGTGGGCTCCCCGAGGCCCAGCGAGTAGGCATCGTAGAAACCAGCGTCGGAGCCGCGCGCCTCGGACTTGTTGGCGACCAGTATCACCGGTTTGCCGCGACGGCGCAGCATTTCGGCAAGCGCCGTATCGACCGGCGTCAGACCGGTCTTGGCATCGACGACGAACAGAGAGAGATCGGCTTCGTCGATCGCGGCCTCGGTCTGCGCGCGCATGCGGCCCTGCAGGCTCTCTTCGTGGGCCTCCTCAAGGCCAGCGGTATCGACGATGGTAAAGCGCAGGTCGATCAGCCGCGCGTCGCCGGGGCGGCGGTCGCGGGTGACACCCGGTGTGTCATCGACGAGCGCCAGCTTCTTTCCAACCAGACGGTTGAAAAGCGTCGACTTGCCGACATTCGGGCGACCGACGATGGCGACCGTGAAGCTCATTGAAATTCCTTACATTCAGCCCTGTGCGGCGGGCGCCTTGCCGGATGCGGTGATGTTATCAAGCATCATCTGGGCACGATTGGCAACATTGCGGGGGCTCTGCGCGTCGTCGGCGATCGCCTTGAACCACTGGCGCGCCTGCGCCATATTGCCGGCCTTGTAGGCGGCAAGACCGAGCGCTTCGCGGGCCGAGTGGCGGAAGGCGTTGCTGGGCACTGCCATTTCCTCGACCTGGGCGGAAACCTGCTCGTAGGTGCCGCCTTCGATCAGCAGCCAGCCGGCGCGCATCTTGGCGGCGTCGCGAACCGCCTGCGGCGCTGCTGTGTCCTTGCCGATCGCGTCGAAAGCGGCAACGGCGCCCGCTGCGTCGCCCTTTTGCGCCAGCACGGTCGCCGAGCGCATACGCGCAAGGATCGGATAGGCTCCGTGACCTTCCTTCTCCAGCTTCGCGAGGGCAGCGAGTGCCTCGTCGGTCTTGTTCTCGTCGGCGAGTTTCATGGCAGCGATGAACTGGTCGCCGGTACCGGAGGACTTGTTGTCGTCCCAATACTCGTAGGCCTTGTAGCCGATGGTACCGAGAACGATGAGGACAGCGAGCGCAATCAGGTAGCGGCCGAACCGGCGCCATGCGCCCTTCACCTGGTCGGAACGCAGTTCCTCATTGACTTCACGAATGAAGCTGTCGTCGTTGAATGCCATTCTCGTCTCCGGCCACGGATATGCTTCGGCATGCGGGTTGCACGCACATTGTGGGGCCTTCTACCCCATTTTTCAGCAGTTGTAAGGGGGATCGGAAAGATTCGTCACATTACGATCGGGGCCACGCCAATCAACAACTCGTGCAGCTTGAACGTGATGAGTGCCCAGGCAACGACGCCGATGATCGCGGCATAGAGGTCATATTTGCCGGAGACGAAGGGCCGACGGGTAAGCTCACCGGCGCGCTCACGGCGCTTCAGCGCAATGCGGAGGATGACGCCCCATGCAAGGAAGGCGCCGAACAGCAGCACCGAGGAGGTCTCGCCGTTTGCCAGCAGATGCGACAGTGCCCAGATCTTCACCGACAAAACCATCGGATGCTTCGTCTTGACCGCGATATGCCCCGCCGGCAGCAGCGAGGCGGCCAGACAGATCATGGCGAGCAACATCAGCGTCAGAGCGATGTGCGCCATCCAGACCGGCGGATCGTAGAGCATGCCAGTCACCTGGCGGGCCTGACCGAAGCCGTAGATCAGCAGGATCAGGGACAGGATGCTGACGACAGAGTAGACGCCTTTCCAGCCGTTCTCGCCGAGACGGTCGATCATGGACTGGCGAAGACCGGGCGCAATCACACGTATCAGATGAAGCCCAAGGAAAATGACGATCCCGACGATGAGCAATGCCATGGTGATCTCCTGTGCGTTTTCCGAGACTTAGCCGGAGACACGCAAAAACGCCAGCGTCACCGCAGCTTCGCCGCATTTCTGTAACAGGAAAGCCGCAAACAAATCGTCGCGGTGTCTATGTTTCGTTCGTTTTTCAAAGCCTCGCTTACCCTTTCTTTGTTCATTCCTGGCGCAGCGGGCGCCAGCGACCAGCCGAAGCAGCTGGTGATCATCTCGTTCGACGGCGCACACGACAACGCGCTCTGGCAAAAGAGCCGTGAGATGGCGGCGAAAAACGGCGCACATTTCACCTACTTCCTCTCCTGCACTTTCCTGATGAACCTGGCAGCGAAGAAGGCCTATCAGGCGCCGCACCAGAAACAGGGCAAGTCGAATGTGGGCTTTGCCCAGAGCGACGATGAGATCCGCGAGCGGCTCGGCAATATCTGGCACGCCCATCTTGAGGGCCACGACATTTCGAGCCATGCCTGCGGCCACTTCGATGGCCGCCAGTGGAGCGAAGCCGACTGGTCGAAGGAGTTCGCGACCTTCCACGCCACGCTGAAAAACGCCTGGAAGAGCGTCGACCTGGAGGAGCCGAAAGGCTGGCAGGATCTGGTCGACCAAGGCATCCGCGGCTTCCGTGCCCCCTATCTCTCGGCAACGCCGGGTGCCGACATGATCGCGGCAGAGAAGAAGGCCGGCTTCGCCTATGACGCAAGCCTGGTGACGAAGGGACCGGCCATGCCCGTCGAGGAAGCCGGCATCGTCCGCTTCGGCCTGCCGCTGATCCCCGAAGGCCCGCGCGAGAAGCCGATCATCGGCATGGACTACAACCTCTTTGTTCGCCACTCCAACGGCACCGAGGACAAGGCCGATTCAAAGGCATTCGAAGACCGCTCCTATGCGGCCTTCAAGGAGGCCTTCGACAAGCAGTATGCGGGCAACCGTGTTCCGCTGCAGCTCGGCTTCCACTTCGTCGAGATGAACGGCGGCGCCTACTGGCGCGCGCTCGACAGGCTCGTCAGCGATGTCTGTCATCGCGCGGATGTCGCCTGCGTCAGCTATTCCGACGCGATTCCCATGATCGAGGCACGTGGCAAGCTGCGGGAGCAGGCACAAGCCTCGGGTCTTTAAGCGCGCATTCGGCCTCTTCCCGCTTCTTGCCGGGTGTGAAAGGCGGCGGCGTGAACACGCAACGCTCGGGCTGCCCGATCAATCTGACTCCAGAAACGCTCGGGGATCACCGGTTGGTCAAGGAGACGCTCCCCTGCATGCGCAGAACATCTGGCATCCACACGCCGACGCTGCCATAAATGAGCTTCATCGAGGGAGGCATCATGATGCAGAAGAATGCGCCGGACTTCAGCCTTCAGGGCAAGGTGACTTTGGTGACGGGAGCGAGCCGTGGCATCGGTCGAGCTTGCGCACTAGCCTGTGCCGCAGCAGGTTCCGATATTGTTTTGGGGGTCCGCGATGTCGCGGCGTCGGCGGGCCTGGTTGCCGAACTCGAGGGTGCGGGACGAAAGGTTCTCCCTGTTGAACTCAACATTCCCAATAAGGCCCACATCGCACAAGCCGTCGAGGCGGCGCTTACGACGTTCGGTCGGATCGACGTCCTCGTCAACAACGTCGGCGTGGCGCCGGGCAATCTCGCGGAGCTCGTTGAGGAGAAGGACCTTGACGAGATACTCGATGTCAACATCAAGGGCACTTTCCTGATGACGCAGGCCGTTGGCCGTCACATGATCGAGCGCAATAGCGGCCGAATCATCAACATCAGCTCACAGGCCGGTACCGTGGCACTGCGCGGCGAGGCAATCTATTGCATGAGCAAGGCGGCAATTAATCACCTCACGCGCTGTCTTGCGGCTGAATGGGCACGCTATGATGTCACCGTAAATACCGTATCGCCGACGTTCATCCACACGGATGGTACAGCACCGTTTCTATCCGATGCCGACAACCACAAAGCAACGCTTGGTCACATTCCACTTGGCCGGATCGGCGAAACCGATGATGTGGTGGGTGCCGTCGTTTTCCTTGCATCGCCGGCCGCGAGCCTAATCACAGGCGCGAACCTGCTGGTGGACGGCGGATGGTCCGTCGCCTGAGGTCGAGGCGCTCCTGGAGTGGCCAGTCTTACGCGGACGAAAACGGCAATCTCCCCGGATAAGGATCGCCTTACGGCAAAGGCGGTGGCGATCTAAGATTTCGACCACCAGCGAGAAGCAACCGCCGTGCGCCTCTAGCCTAAAGCCAGAAACGACAGCAACGAAGTGAGGACGCCTGCCTTGCGGTCCATAGCTTTCCGCCACGGCCATCTGGTCCGTTTGCCATGAACGCTTATGCGACTAGTTCTTATACTAGGTTACCCTCCTCTCATTGGCAGAGAGAAAACGACCGGGAGCAAGCCATGTGCCGAAATATCAAACCGCTGTTCAATTTCGATCCGCCAGCGACAGACGAGGAGATCCATGATGCCGCGCTTCAATTCGTGCGCAAGTTGAGCGGCACCACCAGGCCATCGAAACGCAATGAGGCCGCGTTCGAGCACGCGGTCATTTCGATTGCGAGATGCGCCCACGAGCTGCTCAATTCGCTGGAGACTTCTCAACCGCCTCGCGATCGTGAGGAAGTAGCTGCAAAGGCCCGCGCGAGAACTGCAATCCGGTTCGCGTAAGAGAGTCCTGTCGCGCACAGGAGATCATCGTTCGGGTCGACGAGGTGAACATCCGGCCAGCGAAAGGTCAGGTTCAACAGACCGAGCCGGTCAATCAACGGCCACCCTTGGCGCAAAGGCCGTCTGCGCCCTCGCCAAGGCATGGCAGCATTTATGACCGAGTTCCGGCTTTCTGCAGCCGACGACGTCAGCCGTCGGCGTGGATGATGCCGGCCTCACGCTCCAGGTAGCGCTGGTCGATATCAGGCAGCGGCTCACCCTCGATCGCGGATTCGAAAGTGCGCAGGCGCTTGTAGATCGACAGGAGCTCAACGATCGTCGTCCAGGAATTGACGAGATACTGGAACGAGCCGCGCACCTGATCGAAAACATTGTTGATCTGCGTCATCAGGCCGAGCGTCAGCTTACCGGCGACGATCGACGGCACAAGCACGATCAGGCTGAACAGGTTGTCGGCCTGCAGATAGAAGATGCGGGCGACGTTGAAATACATGTAGTGAAAATAGAGGCGGAAGTAGTTGCGGCGCACGTTGGCGAAGAGTTCGGCCACCGTCGGCGGCGTCGCGCGGTCCGCATGGTCCTCACCGTAGACGAGCTCCTTGCGATAGGACGCTTCGACGCGCTGGTTGCGGAACTCGAGCCCCGGCAGCTTGATGCCGACGAGCCCCAGGAACACGGTTCCGAAGATCGACCAGAAGATCGCCGCCCAGACGAGCGCATGCGGCACTTCGCCAATCAGCGGCAGCTCGGTGATGTTGGCACCGATCTTGAACAGCACCGGCAGGAACGCGATCAGCGTCATGACCGAGCTGACGAGGCTGACGCCGAGGCTTTCAACCGTGGAGGAGAAGCGCATCGTGTCTTCCTGAACACGCTGCGAGGCACCCTCGATGTGTCGAAGCTTCGGCCAGTGCGCCATGTAGTATTCGTTCATCGCCGTGCGCCAGCGGAATATCCAGTGGCTGACGAAGAACAGGTTCAGCACGCCGACGGTGATTGCCACGAAAGCGATGCCGGCAAAGCCCAGCATGCCGAGGTAGAGCTGTGCCGCGGTGACTGGCGCCGTCTTCGCGAGCGCCTGCTGGATCAGGTCGTAGAACGGTCCGTACCAGGCGTTGATGGCAACGCTGACCTGCACCGAGAAATAGGTGTTGAAGATGATCAGCGCGGAGCCGAGCACCGACCACATCTGCCAGCGGTGCGGGCTGTAGGCGAACCAGAAGCCGGCAAAGAGCGCGACCGCCAACACATAGTAGATGTAGAACCATAGGAACGGGGCCGACCAGAAGACAGACACACCAATCGGCGATTCCAGACCTGGTGCCAGCGGCGGCAGACCAATTGCTGCGCCGAGGCCGGAACCCACGAAATACCAAAAGAGAACGGCAAGAAGCGCCCAAGCAACAGCTGAGATGAAGAAGAGCCTAGGCTTGGGGAAGTAGGATACGAACACGGGAGAGGTTGCTTTCCTGAACTGGAGTCTTCGGAGTCTCTAACAGACCAATTGCGGCGAAAACTACGGCAGTTCGCAAAGAGCGGCAATGGGCTCGCCCCATTGTTACGCACTTGTAACGCGCTACGACAACTTCCTGGCGACCGGCATCACCAGCGCCGCACACACGAGCAGCGCTGCGGCCGCGGCATAGGTCGGCGTCGTGAAGCTGCCCGTTTGCTCGGCCATCCACCCCGCGACAATGGGGCCGATGATCTGCCCGACCCCGAAGGCGGCCGTCATCGTCGCGAGTATCCGGCGCGGGCTGGCCGGCGAAAGTTTGCGGCCGATCTGCAGTCCATAGGCGGTAATCGCGAGGAAGGTTGCTCCAAACAGCGCGCCGCCGATAAGCGGAGCCACCGAGTGCGGCAGGAGTACGGTCGCCAGCACGCCAGCTGCCTCGATCAGCAGTGCGGCCACATACACCTTCCCCAATCCCAGCGGGCGGACGAATGGCTTCCAGGCGAAGAGCGCCACCGAAGCGGTCAGACCGGCGATGAACCAGCAGAGAAACTCGACAGTCGGTCCGGCAGCATCCATGCGCGCGATCGTGACCAGAAACGTGCCCGTGATCACATAGCCGAACCCGAACAGGCCATAAGATGCCGTGACGAGCAGCATCGGCAGGCTCCAGGCGATCCGCGGTTCCTTGCCGGTCTGTGCCGCGGCAGCCGGGCCTGCCGGCAGCAACCACCAGACCGCCAGCAGACTGACCGCCGAATAGATGGCGCCACCGATCCAGGATGCGCGCCAGGCGTCTGCGCTTCCATCAAAGAGCAGTCCCACCAGCAGCACCATAACCGATGAAAGCGCGATACCGGCGCCCGGCCCCCCGAAATGCGCCGCCTGCACGTGATCGTTGCCGGCGATCGCCCCGTGGCTGAGCACAATCTGCGAACTGAAAACGAGAGCAAAGGCGCTCGCAACGCCGGCGAGGAACCGGATGACGGCAAAGGCCGAAACCGATGTCGTCGTGGCCATGGCCGCCAGAAGGACTGCTGTGGCCGCAAGAGCAAGAAGCGCGACCTTGCGCTCGCGTCCTGTCGCCCAGCCATAGGCGGCCAGCACGGCACCGACGAGGTAACCGACGAAATTCGCCGAAGCGATGAAGCCGGCATCTGCGGCCGAAAGCGGCACGCCGCTGATCATGCTCGGCAGGATCGGCGTATAGGAAAAACGGCCGAAGCCCATGGCGGCAGCCATGGCGATAGCGCCTGCGAGGCCGGTTCGAAACAGGTTTTCGGGGAAGGTGTCATTGCGTGCCAACATGGATTGCTTATCGCGCTGCAGCATGGCGCCGACAATCAAGAATTTCTGATCGATCGATCAATCGCACGAAATCATGCATTCGCCCTTGAACGCAATTATCTTACGATATACATTTTACGACATAGTGAACGATACATCTAAGGAGTGACCTATGAGAGGTTTTAGAGGTGGAATGATGGGTGGTGGCGGTTTTCGCATGGGGCGGAAATTTGCGTCAGGCGACCTGCAACTGGTGATCCTGGCCCTGTTGGTGGAACAGCCCCGCCATGGCTACGAGCTTATCAAGCTCTTGGAAGAGCGTTCGGGTGGCTTCTATGTTCCAAGCCCGGGCGTGATCTATCCGGCACTGACCTACCTGGAAGAAACCGGCCTTGCTGACGTGGAGAGCGAGGGCACCAAGAAGCTCTATCGCATCACGGAGAGTGGCCGCAGGCTCGTCGAAGAGAACCAAACGATGATCGACATGACGCTTGGAAAATTGGAGAAGATCGGCGCGAAGATGGCGCACGTGCGCAAGATATTTGACCCCGAAAGCCGCAATGGCGATCGGGATGAGGACGGCTTTCCGGAAGACAAGAGCGAGGTCGCAACTGCGCGCATGCTGCTAAAATCGGCGCTTCGCCTGCGTTACCCCTGGTCGAAGGACGAGGCCAAGCGCATCGCTGGCATTCTGGAGCGCGCGGCCGGCGAAATTCTTGCCGGCGGCCGTTCGGGCGAGTGAGGCCTCAAGCGCCGCCTTCCGGCAGCGTCAGGATCAGCGGACCATTTCGCGTGGCGACGACCGTGTGTTCGTATTGCACGGTCGGAGCCTCAGGCTCCCCGTAGAGCGTCCAGGCGTCGTCGCCCCCCTCCGCCCATGTTGCGCCAAGCGAGAGGAACGGCTCGACCGTGAAGACAAGGCCTTCCGTTATCATCCGCTTCTCGGATGGATCCGGCCAGGTCGAGAGCTCGGCCGGCTCCTCATGCAGCGAACGGCCGATCCCGTGGCTCGCCAGATTGGCGACAAGGGTATAGCGGTTTTTCAGGGCGAAGGCGCCGACGGCCTGGCCGATCTTGGCGAGCGGCTCGCCCGATTTCACCTGGTTTAGGCCAACCCACAGCGCCCTTTTGCCGTCGCGGCAGAGCTTTTCGATCTTCGACTTGTGCGGTGGAAGGCTGAAGGACGCGCCGGTATCGGAAAAGAATCCATCCTTCTCGGCGGAGACGTCGATATTGACGAGATCTCCCGGGCGAATGATGCGCGGCCCCGGAATGCCATGGGCGATCTCTTCGTTGACGCTGATGCAGGTAGCCCCGGGAAACTGATAGCAAAGCTCGGGCGCGGAGCGTGCGCCGGCCTCCTCGAGCACCTTGCGGCCGATCTGATCGAGCTCCAGCGTCGTGATGCCGGGCTCCAGTGAAGCCCCCATCACCTGCAGGGCATTGGCGCAGATACGGCCGATTTCCTTCAGCTTGAGAAGTTCGTCTTCGTTTTCGATGATCATGAATCTCTACCCGGCCTTCTTCGGCCGGTCGGCCGGCTCTCGATCAGAATGAGAGCACGACGGCGTTGGGAATCCAATTCATCCTTTACGGCATCATGCTCCAGCTTCAGGCGGTGGCTTTCGCCTCTTCGTCGCTTTCAGTCAATGCCTTTCTGACGATCGGCGCGACTTTCGTGCCGTACAATTCGATGCCGCGCATGATCTGATCATGGGGCATCAGGCCGATCGCCATCTGCAGCAAAAAGCGGTCGTTCTTGAAGAGCCGGTGATGCGCGATGATCTTTTCCGCCACCAGTTCCGGCTCACCGACGAAGAGCGCGCCGTTCGGCCCGCGCGATATGTCGAAATGCGCCCGGTTCGTCGGTCCCCAGCCACGTTCGCGGCCGATCCGGTTCATGACCTCGGCCTGCGGGCCGTAGAACTGATCGGCAGCAACGTCCGTCGTGTCCGCAATGAACCCGTGGACGTTGATGCTGGTCTTGAGCTTCGACGCCTCCTGCCCGGCCCGGCGGGCCGCCTCGCGGTAGAGATCAAACAGCGGTGCGAAGCGCCGTGGCTCGCCGCCGATGATCGCCAGCGCCACCGGCAGGCCCATCGCGCCTGCACGCGCTACCGATTGCGGCGTGCCGCCGACGGCGATCCACAAAGGCAAGGGATCCTGCAGCGGCCGCGGATAAACCCCGCGCCCATTGATCGGCGCGCGCAGTTCGCCCGACCAACTGACCGTCTCGTTGTCGCGCAGGGCCACCAGCAGGTCGAGCTTTTCCTCGAACAACTGATCGTAATCTTCCAGATTGTAGCCGAAGAGAGGGAAGGACTCGATGAACGAGCCTCGCCCCGCCATGATCTCGGCACGTCCATTGGAAAGCAGATCGAGTGTCGCGAACTGCTGGAAGACCCGCACGGGATCGTCCGAGCTCAGCACGGTCACCGCACTGGTCAGCCGGATGTTCTTGGTCTTCACGGCAGCGGCAGCCAAAGCGACGGCGGGAGCGGAAGCCGCATAGTCTGGCCGGTGATGCTCGCCCAACCCGAACACATCGAGCCCGACCTGATCGGCGAGTTCGATTTCTTCGAGCAGATGCTTCAGTCGCTCGGCCCCTTCCTCACCCTTGCCTCGGCTCGGATTCGGGTTCACGTCGGCAAAGGTGTAGAGGCCTAGTTCCATGGCTCGCATCCCGTTGAATCTACAGATGGAGATAAGGATGGAGCGGCCTCAGCGCAAATATAAATTCTGGAACCGATCGTTCGAGAATATCGATAGGCAGCACCGCCGCGACCCGGGGATCGCGGCGAACTTTGATTCTGAAATCAACGACTTCAAAGCTTGAATGGAATCATTTTCCGAACGGCTTCGTATCTGAGATAAAGACCTCCCCAGGCAATCAGCCCGAGATAAACGCCGAACAGCAGGTGCGAAAAGATCGGGCTCCCGACGCGCAGATGCGTCGCGATCGCACCGCCGAGCAAACCCGTAAGCAGGATCGCCCCGAGCACCGACGTGCGTGGAATTGCGTAAAGCAGCGCGCACAACAGCGTCACGATACCCAGACCTCGGGCCAGCATCGGATCGCCCGAGTAGCCGAGCGCCGTCATCGTTTCCGTAACCGGCGCGATCGGCACAAGCTTGATCGCCCCGTCGAAAACGAGAAAGGCGACGATCAGCCCGCTCATGACAGTGCCGGTGACGGTTTGCCAACGCGGAAGCCGCGCATGTGAATCAACAATTGCAGACATGCCCCTATCCCCCTGTTTCGATTCCCGATTTCAGATCCTGGGAAGCAGCTCGGCGAGCTGGTCGGCGCATTTGCCCCAGCCCTCGTGGAAGCCCATCTGCTCGTGCTGTTCCTTGTCGGCCGCCGTCCAATGCCGGGCTTTGGCGGTGTATTTCGTGCGCCCGTTGCCGAGGTCTTCGAGCACAATGATGCCGACGAAGAACGGCTTTTCGGACGGTACCCAGGCGCTGGTGAAAGCGTCAGTGAAGACGATCTTCTCGTTTTCGACGATCTCCAGATAGACGCCGCGGTTGGGAAATTCCTGGCCTTCGGGGCCGCGCATGACGATGAGGTTTGATCCGCCCGGGCGTAGATCGACCTCCACATCAGACAGGGTCCAGGGACGCGGGACGAACCATTCCTTCATCAAGGCAGGATCGGTCCAGGCCTTGAAAATCTTCTCGCGCGGGGCATCGAATTCACGGACGAGAATCAGTTCATGTTGAGCTTCTGCGGTCATTTCAGCCTTCCTCCTGTTGAGCGAAACCTGTTTTCGATCAGGTTGTTACAAGGACGTGGGAGATTTTCCGGTTCCGACAACCGGATCTGACTTTTTGAGAATTATTTCGCGATCGGTTGCGCGGCCCCATGGACGAGGCTGTCGATCTGTTGGCGGATGTGGGCGGCTTCCGCTGCGGAATGAGCAAGCGCAATGGCGCGGTCGAACGCCTCATGCGCCTCGTGAGCGCGGCCGAGCTGCTTTAGCAAGCCGCCACGCAGGCCGTGGTAATAGAAGTAACCGCCGAGCTTTTCGCCGAGTGTTTCGACGAGCGCCAGCGCTTCTTCCGGCCCTCTGAGCTTCGAGACGGCAACGGCGCGGTTAAGCGTAATGACAGGCGACGGCTGAACACGCTCCAGCGCCCGATAAAGCAGCTCGATCTCTTCCCAATCGGTATCCTCGGCACGCTTGGCGCGTGAATGCAGCGCCGCGATCGCCGCCTGCAGCTGGTAGGGTCCCGGTTGGCGATGGCGGATCGCCTTGTCGAGCAGCGCCAGCGCCTCGTTGATCAGCTCGCGATTCCACAGCGAGCGATCCTGATCCTCGAGCAGCACGATGTCGTTTTCGCCGTTGAAGCGGGCCTGGCGCCGCGAAATCTGCAGAAGCATCAGCGCCAGCAGGCCCATCAGCTCGGGCTCACCGGGGAAAATGCGCAGCAGCAGCCGCGCGAGCCGGATCGCCTCGTCGCTAAAGGCACATGCTTCGTGCTTCGGATCGGCCTGGCTGTAGCCCTCGTTGAAAACAAGGTAGATCATCGTGCTGACGATCGAGAGCCGCTCGGCCCGTTCCTGCGCATCCGGCGTCTCAAAGGGCACGCCGGCCTTGGCAACGCGCGCCTTGGCTCGCGTGATCCGCTGCTCCATCGCGCTTTCGCCGACGAGGAAGGCACGCGCGATCTGCTGGACACTAAGCCCCGAGACGATGCGCAGCGCCAGTGCGATCTGCTGCGTTGCCGGCAGATCCGGATGGCAGCAGATGAAGAGCAGCCGCAGGATATCGTCGCGGTAGTTGGAATCGTCCAGCCGCTCGGCGATGTCGCTTTCGGCGTCGCCGGTATCGGAGATCAGCTCCTCATCGGGAAGCGCCTGGGTCTTCGAGCGCTTGCGGACCGCATCGATGCCGCTGTTGCGTCCGACGAAGATCAGCCATGCCGTCGGATCGCGCGGCGGCCCCTTGTCTGGCCAGGTGCGGATGGCGCGCAGGCAGGCCTCCTGGAAGGCCTCTTCCGCGATGTCGAGATCGCGGAAGTATCTGAGCAGCGCGCCAAGCGCCTTCGGTCGGGCCGAAGCAAGCGTCACGTCGATCCAGGCAATGTCTGTCATGTCGCAGAAGCTCCCGGCCGGAACACGTAGAACGGCCGAATTTCATAAGAGGTGGAACCGGGATTGACCACGGAAAGCTCCTTGGAGAAGGCGACCGCCTCCTCCAGCGTATCGAAATCAACCACGTAAAAACCGAGGAGCGCTTCCTTCGTTTCTGCGAAGGGACCGTCAAGAACCAGCGGCTCCTCCTTGCCCTTGCGCACGGTGGTCGCCGCCGTCGTCGGCATCAGCCGGCCCACGGGACCAAGCTTGCCGCGCTCGGCCAAGGGTGCCTGAACAGCGTAGAGCTTCGCCATAACGGCGTCCTCTTCCTCCTTGGTCCAGGAGAACACGGTCTCTTCATTGGCATAACAAAGGATTGCATAAAGCATGTCGTACTCCTCTTCCTGAATGACGAAGGAGTAACGCGACATCCGACAGGACGCAGCAAAAAATTACAGCGTGTAGACGGAGATGGTTAAGTGTTCGCCGGCAGCAGCCGAAGGCGGCGAATGCGACATAACACAAACGGACGGGCGCGCACCTCGCGGCCGTCTTGGCAGGCAGCTGCCAGACCGAAGAGTATTACGCCTACCTCAGCTCACGGCTCCGACGGCAAGGGCCTCCTGCACAGCCAGCTGCGCCATCGCCAATGCGGCTTCGCGAGTCTTGGCGGCGGCGACGAAGCGACCGTTGTGGCAGAAGGTTGCGCCCTGAACGCCGCAGACCGCCTCCAGATCGTGATTGGTCAGGCCTGCCCAGGCAGCCGGCAGATCCGCCCGAAGTTCGAACCCCTCATCCCCGCGGCGGATGCCGGTGACGCACCAATCCCTTTCTCGCGGATGAACGACAAAGAGCAGGTGATCGGCGCGCACCTTCACGATGGCGGGACG
This sequence comes from Rhizobium sp. BK538, assembly GCF_014197575.1. Classification (NCBI taxonomy): domain Bacteria; kingdom Pseudomonadati; phylum Pseudomonadota; class Alphaproteobacteria; order Hyphomicrobiales; family Rhizobiaceae; genus Rhizobium; species Rhizobium sp. BK538. The sequence continues at coordinate 95,878 of NZ_JACIFT010000005.1, read as the reverse complement.
GAAAGGCATTCCCGTCGGAAGTTCGAGAACACGCCCTTGCCCGGTACGTTCTATGGCTTGAAGGACGAGCGCTTCGGCCCGCAATTTGGCAGCGCTTTGGGCGATCTTCGCCTCGACAAAGCTGCGGGCGATGGCCACGGCATCTTGAAATTTGCGATCATCGGCATCCGGATCGGTATCGTCGAAAACCGGCTTCAAGGTTTCCAGCAAGGCCGGCAGCGTCAGACCGGCGATCGGCCCTGACGGGCTGAGCGCACCATTGTCCGTGAGATCGATCGGCAGCACGAAAGCGAGATCGAACGAGGTATGCAATGCCTCGACGTGGGCTTCGGGAACGCCGGTGGCAACCAGGTAGTCGCGGCCGTAGTGCTTCCAGATCAGCCCAAACGAGCTGTAGGGCTGCCCGTCCTCTCGCAGCGGCGCGCCACGCTGATGGTGGTCGAAGATGCCCTTTAAGGCGTCATATGCACCCCCGACGTCATAGATGATGCGGTCGGCGCCCGGCGTGATCCACTCCGGCGCCCTGCTGCGGATCACACGAGCCTGCGGGAAAAGACGGGTCAGGATGACGCTCGACAGCACTTCATCGGCATGGAAGCCACCGGAATGGGTGACGAGGAAATCTGGATTCATGCCAGGATGCGCCTTGTTGTTTGCGGAAGTCCGCTTGCGATTGGCAGCACATAACCATTGCTGGCTGCCATCTCAACCCGTCATTGCCCCAAATCCTGTTTTGGTTGGCGATGGAAAAGCCGTCGTATCATCCCGTGGCGTCCACGTCGGCGCCATCAAGCCGCCTGGCCGGAATTGCTCTGCAATCTCACGCCTCACATCCGAGACACGAATGAGCGCCGTTCCGCCTGCCTGCCGCCTTGCGCGCGTCACACATCGGCGAGCGTGCGCTTGACGGCGCTACGCCACCCCTTGAGCTTTGCGGCGCGCGTCTTCTCGTCCATGTCGGGTTCAAAACGGCGGTCGCGCTTCCAGCTCTTGGCAAAGCCTACGCGGTCCGGCCAGACACCGGCCCGGCTGCCGGCAAGCCAGGCAGCGCCAAGCGCCGTGGTCTCGAGGATGACTGGCCGGTCGACGGGCGCATCGAGAATGTCGGCAAGCCGCTGCATCGTCCAATCGGAAGCGACCATGCCGCCATCGACGCGAAGGACGGTGCTCTCCACACCGCCCTTCCAATCTTTGTGCATGGCGTCGAGCAGATCGCGGGACTGATAGCAGACCGCTTCGAGCGCGGCGCGGGCGAATTCCTTCGGGCCGCTGTTGCGCGTCAGGCCGAAAATCGCCCCGCGCGCATTCGCATCCCAATGCGGCGCGCCAAGCCCGGTGAAGGCGGGAACCAGATAGACCTCCTGCGTCGGGTCGGCGGCATCGGCAAGTTCCCCCGTGCGCGAGGCCGTATCGATGATGCCGAGCCCGTCGCGAAGCCATTGCACGGCAGCACCCGCGATGAAGATCGAGCCTTCGAGCGCATAGGTCGTCTCGCCGTTCAGCCGATAGGCGATGGTCGTCAGCAACCGGTTCTTCGAACGAACAATGTCGCTTCCGGTGTTGAGCAATGCGAAACAGCCGGTGCCGTAGGTGGACTTCATCATGCCGGGCTCGAAGCAGGCCTGCCCGATGGTCGCGGCATGCTGGTCGCCGGCAACGCCGAGGATCGGGATCTCGGCACCAAGGATAGCTTTCTCGGTAATGCCGAAATCATCGGCACAATCCTTTACCTCAGGCAGCATCGCTGCGGGAACACGCAGGATATCGAGGAGATCCGCGTCCCACTTGTTGTCGGCAATGTTGTACATCAGCGTGCGGGAAGCGTTCGTCGCATCGCTCGCAAACACCTTGCCGCCGGTCAGCCGCCAGATCAGGAAAGCATCGACGGTCCCGAAGCATAACTCCCCCTTGGCGGCACGCGCCCGCGCGCCCTTGACGTTGGCAAGCAGCCACGAGAGCTTGGTGCCGGAGAAATATGGATCGAGGAGAAGGCCGGTCTTCCTGGTGAAGGTCTTTTCGAGATCCTGCCTCTTAAGCTTGTCGCAATAGCTTGCCGTGCGGCGGTCCTGCCAGACGATCGCGTTGTGGATCGGCTTGCCGCTGTCGCGCTCCCAGACGAGCACGGTCTCGCGCTGGTTGGTAATGCCGAGCGCCGCAATGTCCTTTGCCTCGATCCTCGCCTCGCGGATCGCCATCTTGATGGTCGAGACCACGGAATCCCAGATTTCCTCCGGATCGTGCTCGACCCAACCGGATTGAGGGTAGATCTGACGGAATTCCTTCTGGCCCGCACCGGCGATCTTCATCTCGCCGTCGAAAACGATCGCCCGCGTCGAGGTCGTCCCCTGATCGATCGCCAGAACATATCCGCTCATGCCAGTCCTCCCCAAGATCGTGATTATCGGGAAAAATCAATAGGACAGGACGGCGGGCGAGGAAAGAACCTCACCGCCTCTTCGACACAAGAGATTTGCCGTGATCGCAATTGCCACAAGAGATGCTTTGCGCATAACCTCAGCTCTATTGCGTCGCAAAACGGCTTTAGGAGAAGAGCATGGCAAGAACAGTCGTCGTCACCGGATCCACCAGCGGCATCGGGCTTGCGATCGCAACAGCCTTTGCCGGCAAGGGCGACAACGTCGTCATCAACGGCTTTGGAAAGCCCGAGGAAATCAAGGCGATCGTCGAGAAACTTGAATCCGCCTCGAAGGCGAAGGTGACCCACCATCCGGCAGACATGACAAAGCCGGCCGAAATCGCGGATCTGATCGAAACAGCCGCCAAGACCTTCGGCAGCGTCGATGTGCTGGTCAACAATGCGGGCATTCAGCATGTGGAAAAGATCGAGGATTTCCCGATCGAAAAGTGGGACCAGATCATTGCGATCAATCTGTCCAGCTCGTTCCACACCATGCGGGCGGCCATTCCGCTGATGAAGGCGAAAAGCCAAGGGCGGATCATCAACATCGCCTCCGCGCACGGCTTGGTCGCCTCGCCGTTCAAATCCGCCTATGTGGCGGCAAAGCATGGTATATTGGGCCTGACGAAGACGGCGGCACTGGAGCTTGCCGAATTTGGCGTGACCGTGAACGCGATCTGCCCGGGCTACGTGCTGACGCCCCTCGTCGAGAAGCAGATACCGGATACGGCCAAGGCACGCGGCATGACCGAGGAGCAGGTCAAGACCGAAGTGATCCTCAAGGCCCAGCCGACGCATGAATTCGTCAAGGCGGAGGAGATTGGCGCGCTGGCTCTCTACCTCGCAAGCGACGAAGCCCGGCAGGTGACGGGTACCCACATCTCGATTGACGGTGGCTGGACCGCGGCATAACCATTCAAGATAAGCATAAAAACCAGGGAACCACATGAACGACAGCATCCGCTTCATCCTGAATGGCGAGGACGTCACGCTTGGCGATGTCCGGCCGACCGAGACGCTTCTCGATTATCTCCGGTTGAAGCGCCGGCTGACCGGCACGAAGGAAGGATGCGCGGAAGGAGATTGCGGCGCTTGCACCGTCCTTGTCGGACGGCTGATCGACGGCAAGCTGCACTATGAGTCCGTCAATGCCTGCATCCGCTTCATGGGGTCGCTCAACGCCACCCATGTCGTCACGGTGGAGCATCTGGCGGCCAGGGATGGAACGCTGCATCCGGTGCAGCAGGCCTTGGTCGATTGCCACGGCTCGCAGTGCGGCTTCTGCACGCCGGGTTTCGTCATGTCGATGTATGGCCTCTGGCTTTCCAACGACAAGCCGAGCCGCGCCGACATTGAAAAGGCCCTGCAAGGCAATCTCTGTCGCTGCACCGGTTACGAGCCGATCGTGAAGGCCGCCGAGCAGGTGAGCCACACCCGCCCGAGCGCGCTCTTCGACCCGCTCGAAAAGACCCGCTCCGATATCATCTCCCGCCTCTGGGCAATGCGCAACAGCCAGACCATCTCGATCACGACGGCCGAAGGCCGGCTGGTCGTGCCGGGTTCGCTGGACGCGCTGGCGCGCGTGCTGTCGCAAGAGCCCACCGCCACTCTTGTTGCAGGGGCCACCGATGTTGGCCTGTGGGTGACGAAGCAGATGCGCGCCCTGGACCCTGTCGTCTTCATAAACCACCTGACAGACCTGCAGTCGATCACATCTGGCGACGGCGGCTTCACCATCGGTGCCGGCGTCACCTACACCCGCGCCTTCGAGACCATCGCCCGCAAGGTGCCGACCCTTGGCCGCCTCATCAACCGTATCGGCGGCGATCAGGTGCGCAACATGGGCACGATCGGCGGCAATATCGCGAATGGTTCGCCGATCGGCGACACGCCGCCGCCCTTGATTGCCCTTGGCGCAACCGTAAAGCTGCGCTCTCTGGCCGGGACGCGAATGCTGCGTCTCGAGGATTTCTTCATTGACTACGGCAAGCAGGATCGCCGCCGCGGCGAATTCGTCGAGAGCATCTTCGTGCCCTATCCGGCCGAGGACACCCAATTCGCCGTCTACAAGATCAGCAAGCGCCGTGACGAGGACATCACCGCGGTTCTTGGCGCCTTCTATCTGACCTTGGATACGCAGGGAGACGTCAACGACATCCGCATCGCCTTCGGCGGCATGGCCGCCACGCCGAAGCGCGCGCGCCACGTCGAAAACGCCCTCATGGGCAAGCCGTGGAACGAAGCAACGATCGAGGCGACGCGCGCAGAGTTCGACGCCGACTTCCAGCCCCTGACCGACTGGCGCGCAACGGCCGAGTATCGTCAGCTGACGGCAAAGAACCTTTTAACGCGCTTCTTCTTGGAAACCTCCGGCGCACCGGCCGAGCTCCATCGCTTCGAGGAGGTTGCGTAATGGACAAGTCGACCTTCGCGGACCCCAAATTCATCGTCAATGGCGCGATGCACGATGCGCTCAGCCACGATTCCGCCCACAAGCACGTTACCGGAGCTGCCGACTACATCGACGATCTGCCAGAGCCCACCGGGCTGCTGCATGGCGCGCTCGGCTTGTCCGATCGAGCCCACGCCGAGATCGTCAGCATGGATCTTTCCGAGGTCAAGGCGACGCCCGGCGTCGTCTGGGTGTTCACCGGCAAGGACGTTCCCGGCGTCAATGATGTCAGCTCGAACGGCAGCCACGATGAGCCGCTGCTTGCCGAAAAGAAGGTCGAATTCCACAACCAGCCGATCTTTGCCGTCATCGCCGAAACGCGCGAGATTGCCCGGCGAGCCGCCCGCAAGGCCAAGATCGAGTACCGCGACCTGCCCCACTGGAGCGATATCGATGGCGCGCTCGCCAACGGCAGCCCCCTCGTCGTCACGCCGATGACCCTGCAGCGCGGCGACGCCAAGACCGAAATGGAGAACGCGCCGCGGCGCCTGAAGGGCCAGATGCGGATCGGCGGCCAGGAACATTTCTACCTCGAAAGCCATATTGCCATGGCGATCCCCGGCGAAGACGACGAGGTTACCGTCTGGTCATCGACCCAGCATCCGAGCGAGATCCAGCATATCGTCGGTCATGTCCTCGATATCCCGTCGAACGCGGTGACGGTGAACGTGCGCCGCATGGGCGGCGGCTTCGGCGGCAAGGAAACGCAGGGCAACCAGTTCGCAGCTCTGGCGGCGATTGCCGCCAAAAAGCTGAAGCGTGCCATCAAGTTCCGGCCCGACCGCGACGAGGATATGGCTGCCACCGGCAAGCGCCATGACTTCCTTGTCGACTACGAACTTGGCTTCGACGACGACGGGCGAATCCACGCGGTCGATGCGACCTACGCTGCCCGCTGCGGCTTTTCTTCCGATCTTTCGGGGCCGGTCACGGACCGCGCGCTGTTTCATGCGGATTCCAGCTATTTCTACCCGCATGTTCACCTAGCATCGAAGCCGCTGAAGACTCACACCGTCTCGAACACCGCCTTCCGTGGCTTCGGCGGCCCACAGGGCATGTTGGGCGGAGAGCGCTTTATCGAGGAAATCGCCTATGCGCTCGGCAAGGACCCGCTAAAGATCCGCAAGCTGAACTTTTACGGACAGCCCGGCTCCGGTCGCACGCTCACCCCCTATCATCAGGAGGTCGAAGGCAACATCATCGGCCGGATCGTCGACGAACTTGAAGACAGCGCCGACTATCAGGCGCGCCGCAACGCAATCGTCGCGTTCAACCGCAACAACCGCTACATCCGAAAGGGCATTGCACTGACGCCGGTGAAGTTCGGCATCTCCTTCACCATGACGGCCTTTAACCAGGCTGGCGCCCTCGTTCACGTCTATCAGGATGGCTCGATCCATCTGAACCATGGCGGCACCGAGATGGGCCAGGGCCTCTACACGAAGGTGGCGCAGGTGCTGGCCGACAGCTTCCAGGTGGACATCGAGCGGATAAAGATCACGGCAACGACAACAGGCAAGGTGCCGAACACCTCGGCCACGGCGGCATCGTCCGGATCGGATCTGAACGGCATGGCCGCCTGCGATGCCGCCCGCCAGATCAAGGAACGGCTGGTCGCCTTTGCCGCCGAAAAATGGGCTGTACCTCCGACGGACGTAGTCTTCCTGCCGAACCGCGTGCGGGTTGGCGACAAGGAGTTCCCCTTCCCCGACTTCGTCAAGCAGGCCTACTTCGCCCGTGTGCAGCTTTCCGCTGCCGGGTTCTACAAGACCCCGAAGATCCACTGGGACAGGGCCGCCGGCCGCGGCACGCCGTTCTACTATTATTCCTATGGCGCGGCCTGCTCGGAGGTATCGATTGATACGCTGACAGGCGAATACATGATCGAACGCACCGATATCCTGCACGATGTCGGCCGTTCGCTGAACCCGGCGATCGATATCGGCCAGGTCGAGGGCGCCTTCGTGCAGGGCATGGGCTGGCTGACCACGGAAGAACTCTGGTGGGACGACAAGGGCCGGCTGCGCACGCACGCCCCCTCGACCTACAAGATCCCCCTCGCCTCCGATCGGCCGAAGATTTTCAACGTCCGGCTGGCCGAGTGGTCGGAGAATGCCGAGCATACGATCGGCCGATCCAAGGCGGTGGGCGAGCCACCTTTCATGCTGGCGATTTCGGTGCTCGAGGCGCTTTCGATGGCGGTCGCCAGCGTTGCCAACTACAAGCTCTGCCCGCGGCTCGATGCGCCGGCGACGCCCGAGCGGGTATTGATGGCCGTGGAGAGAATGAAGAAGGCATAGGCTAAAGTGGCAACACCTCGGGGCACTGCCACGCCAACCTCACGGCCTACCGCCGGAACTCCCTGTCGTAGCGCGGCTCGCGCCCGTCCATGAAACCGAGATCGCGCTTGACGCGATCCGGCATACCCTCGAGTTCCAGCCTGTCCCATCCCGAAAGCCGGCGCAGCAGTCTCCGGCCAAGGTCGGACAGCCAACTGAAAGTCCCGGCAGCCCTTGCCTGCCTGTCCTGTTCGATAGCGGCGCAATCCATAACATCACCTCGACAATTTGATCCGTTGGGTTGCAGACTGCGCCAATAAATGCTGCAATTCCAATCGAACGATCGTCTGGACACATAAAGAGAGCTTATCCATGAAGCTGTCGAAACAGTTTCCCCTGAACGCGCTGCGGGTCTTCGAGGCGGTCGCGAGGCTCGGGAGTTTTACCAAGGCCGGCGAGGAGCTCGGCATGACGCAGACGGCCGTCAGCTACCAGGTGAAGCTGCTGGAGGAGAATATCGGCGAGCCCCTCTTCATGCGGCGCCCACGCCACATCAGGCTGACCGACGCCGGCGAGCGGCTGGCACCCAAAGTGACCGAAGCCTTCGCCATGTTGCACGAAGCGATGGCCTCGGTTCGGGGCGCTGCCGAGGAAACGCTGCTTATTCACTCTACCCCGACATTCGCCTCGCAATGGCTGGCACGTCACCTCGGCTCGTTCCATCTCAAGTATCCGGCGACCGCCGTACGCCTGCGCACATCAGATACGCTGATCGATTTTGCCCGGGAGTCCGCCGACATCGCGATCCGTAGCGGCAAGGGAAACTGGCCGGGCCTTGTGTCGCATCGGCTGATGGCGATTGATTTCACGCCGATGCTGAGCCCCGAACTTGCCGCTAGCGCCGCCGGCGGCATCCGCCAGCCGAGTGATCTCCTCAAACTGCGACTGATCGACGCCGGCGACTCGTGGTGGGCTTCATGGTTCGAGGCGGCCGGTGTCCACAATCCCGACCTCGCGGGCCGGCCGCGCAGCCGGCTCGGCGCACAGTCCTTCGAGGCGAGCGCTGCTCTTGCGGGACAAGGCGTGGCGATCCTGACGCCCGCGTTCTATCGCGATGACATTGCCGCAGGTCGGCTGATCCAGCCTTTTCCAATCGTCTGCAGCGACAACGATTGGGACTACTGGCTGGCCTATCCGGAGAGCCGTCGCAACGTTCCTAAGATCAAGGCATTCCGAAACTGGATTCTCGAGGAAATGAACGTCTTTGAGATCAAGGGCAGCTAATAGCCCATCTGTGGCGCGTAGAAGCAACGCGGCGTATCCTCGTTCGGGAACAGGCAAAGATGATAGTCGCCGTCACCTGAACGCATGGCCTTTCCCATGGGAAGCAGGAAGACATGCGCATGCGTGACAAGTCGGTGATCGCCCGGCAGCAGCGTCACCCGATAGCCATGGGGGGTAATCGCCACGCTTTTCGGCGGGATCATCTGGCAGTCCCCGGTTTCGCTATCGCCATTGCAACAGAAGGGCTCATAACTCCAACCCGAAGGCGCGTCATGGCCGTAAGCGCAGGACGCGAATGCAATCATCACACACACAAGAATACTGCGCATTGGCATCTTCTCCGTTGATGAATGCGCCGCCGGAATGAAGCGGTTTCCACCTCATTCCGGCGGCCTCAAAATGAAACTGTAATCGAACCGTTACATTTCAAGCCACTTTGCAGGCTGCAGGGCGGCGTCGACGGACCGCATTTTCAAAGGCGTTTCACCATTCGCGGCGCTCACCAATCGACCGTTGGCAAGCCTCTCCGCAACCGGCAGACATCTCCAGCACGGGAGAGCATCCGATGAAAAAACGTCGATATGTTGGCTTAGTGCGTGGTGTTTTTACGCCGCCCTTGCTGCATGCCAGGCAACATCAACTTCGGGCAGAGAATCTGATTGCGCGGCGATACACGCAAGACCAGCAGCCTCGAAAAGGGCATTGATATGGTTTGTGTATTGCAGCCGTATCGGGATTAAGTTTCGTTCTTCGTTTGAAGGGCGAGACAGGACAGATGCGAGGTTCGAGGCAATCGGTTACAGGAGCGCGAATCAGCTGCGCCGTCCTGTCGATCACCGGCTCCCATGCTTCAGACAAGGCAAAGCCGCCTTGATCTCTGGCCGAATGAAATCAAAAGAACAGGGCTGGCTTCACCCATAGGTTCTGAGCTTCGGGAATGCGAGGCTGCCCCGTGGGGCTTTTCAAAAGTTCGTTACCACGATCGGCGTTGCGTTATTCCCGGCATTAGCTCCGAGTGATCGCCAATCCCCTTTCCTCCTGGCACGACTTTCTGCAATGTGACGAGTCGGAGGAAGAACAGGGGAACTCAATGTATGAATATGCCATCGCGTGGGAATGGCTGGCCTTTGCCGCCCGCTGGTTCCACGTCATCACCGCGATTGCCTGGATCGGCTCGTCCTTTTATTTCATTGCACTCGACCTCGGCCTGGTGAAGCGGCCGCATTTGCCGCCCGGCGCCTATGGCGAGGAATGGCAGGTCCATGGCGGCGGCTTCTATCATATCCAGAAGTATCTCGTGGCACCCGCACAGATGCCCGAGCACCTGACTTGGTTCAAGTACGAAAGCTATTTTACCTGGCTCTCCGGCTTCCTGATGCTTTGCATCGTCTACTACGGCGGCGCCGACCTCTTCCTCATCGACCGCCATGTGCTCGACATCAGCGCGCCGGTGGCGATCCTGATCTCGCTCGCCTCGTTGGCCGTTGGCTGGATCGTTTACGACCGGCTGTGCAAGTCGCCGCTTGGCAAGAACACCTGGGGCCTGATGGTCGTGCTCTACGCCGTGATCGTCTTCATGGGCTGGGGCTATACGCAGCTCTTCACCGGCCGCGCCGCCTTCCTGCATCTAGGCGCCTTCACGGCAACGATCATGTCGGCCAACGTCTTCATGATCATCATCCCGAACCAGAAGATCGTCGTTGCCGACCTGATTGCCGGGCGCACGCCCGATGCGAAGTATGGCGCGATTGCCAAGCAGCGCTCGCTCCACAACAACTACCTGACGCTGCCCGTCATCTTCTTCATGCTGTCGAACCACTATCCTCTGGCCTTCGGCACCGCCTACAACTGGGTGATCGCCGCCCTCGTCTTCCTGATGGGCGTCACCATCCGTCATTGGTTCAACACGACGCATGCGCGCAAGGGACGGCCGACCTGGACCTGGATCGTCACCGTCATCCTTTTCATCCTGATCATGTGGCTGTCGACCGTGCCAAAGGTGCTGACCGGCGAGAAGGATGCGCAGGCCGTCGCTCCCGCTTTCCAGCAATTCGCTGGCGATGCACATTTCCCCGCGGTCAAGCAGCTCGTCGGTACGCGCTGTTCCATGTGCCATGCCGCCGAACCGGTCTATGAAGGACTGGCCCGTCCGCCGAACAACGTCATCCTCGAAACCGATGCGGAAATTGCCGCTCACGCCCGGGAGATCTATATACAGGCGGGCCGCAGCCACGCCATGCCGCCCGGCAACGTGACCGATATCACCCCGGACGAGCGCAAGCTGCTCGTCGCCTGGTTCGAAAGCGCAGTCGAAGGCAAGCAGGAATGATGTCAGCCGCCCTTCGCGTCATGCTCCTCGCCTCCGCTCTGACCGGTTGCGGCCAGAGCGGTGCGGATGCAACGGCGACGGCAAGCAGCCCGACAGCAGGCGATTTCGCCGGTGACCTCAACGCGCTCGGTACCGAACCCTTCTGGGCGATCAAAATCCGTGCCGACGGTCTCACGTTCAGCCGTCCGGGCGTCGAGGACGTCAAGAGCGCCAACCCTGGTCCAGTCATCGAGAACGATCGTGCCACGTGGACAGTCGCCGATGGACCGACACCGTTCAAGCTGACGCTGACCAAAGGGGATTGCTCGGACGGCATGTCCGATCGCCACTACGCGATGAACGCGGTTCTGGTGTTCGCAGACAAGACCATGTACGGCTGCGCCGCCACGCCGGCGTCCATCGCCGCCCAGCCGGCGCCCTGACGCGAAAGCCGCGCAACAAGACAATCGAGAGGCAGAAAGCCATGACACACACCCTTCTCCGCGGCCGCCTCCTCTCCTTCCTGCGTGCCCCGCAAGACCTCGGCGATAGCGGAAGCTACCTCTACGAAAGCGACGGTGCCCTCTTGATCAAGGACGGTCTGATCGTCGCCTGCGGCGCCTATGACACGGTGAGCGCGCAAGCCCCCGCTAATGCCGTGACCGTCGATCATCGTCCGCATCTGATCATGCCGGGCTTTATCGACATGCACCTGCATTTCCCGCAAATGCAGGTGATCGCCTCTTATGCTGCAAACCTGCTGGAATGGCTGAATACCTATACCTTCCCGGAGGAATGCCGTTTCGTCGAAAGCGCCCATGCCGCACGTATCGCCACGCATTTCTACGACGAGCTCGTGCGTCATGGGACGACGACGGCGGTCGCCTATTGTTCCGTCCACAAGACCTCAGCCGATGCCTTCTTCGCTGAGGCGTTGAGGCGCAACATGCGCATGGTCGGCGGCAAGGTGATGATGGACCGCAACGCCCCGCAGGGCCTGCTCGATACGCCTCAGATGGGCTACGACGAAACCCGCCAGATTATCGCGCAATGGCACCGCAAGGGTCGCAACCACGTCGCGATCACCCCGCGCTTCGCGATTACCTCGACGCCGGCGCAGATGGAGGCCACGCAGGCGCTTGCCCGCGAATTTCCCGACCTGCACATCCAGACGCATCTGTCGGAAAACCACGACGAAATCAAATTCACCTGCGAGCTTTATCCCGAGGCGATCGACTACACCGATATTTACGCACGCTACGGCCTGCTCGGCGACAAGACGCTCTTCGGCCACTGCATCCATCTCTCGGATCGCGAGGCGGATGCAATGAGCGAGGCAGGCTCGGTCGCGGTCCATTGCCCGACCTCGAACCTCTTCCTCGGCTCTGGCCTGTTCCCGCTGAAGGCGCTCGCCCGCCGCGAAAAACCGGTACGCATCGGCGTCGCCACCGATATCGGCGGCGGCTCAAGCTATTCCATGCTGCGCACGATGGACGAGGCCTACAAGATCCAGCAGCTGCTTGGCGAGCGCCTGAACCCACTGGAAAGCTACTACCACATGACGCTCGGCAACGCCCGGTCGCTCTCGCTCGCCGATCGGATCGGCACGCTTGATGTCGGCTCGGACGCCGATATCGTTGTCCTCAACGCCGCCGCAACGCCTGCCATGGCGCTGAAGATGGAGGTCGTGAAGACGCTGCCGGAAGAACTGTTCCTGCTGCAAACCATGGGCGACGACCGCGCGATCGTCGAGACTTACGTGGCGGGCGTTGCGGCCAAGAGTGCGATGTGAGGTTCCGCGGCGACAGGTCGCCCGCAGACGGCGGGCAGACGTAGCACGTCTCACGCCCGGTAGCGAAGCGCGTTCACGAGCAGGGCGAAAGCCGGCGATGTTTGCCGGCGGCTCGGATAATAGAGGTGGTATCCGGGGGAAAGGCGCACACCAATCCTCAAGCACGCGGACAAGCCGTCCATCGGACAGAGGCTGTCGCACCAGTGCTTCTGGCACAAAGGCCAGGCCAAGTCCTGAAAGCGCAGCATTCAACCGCAGCTGGGCATTGTTGAACACCAGTTGCCCCTCCACGCGCACCTTCACTTCGCGCCCGTCCTTCCCGAATTCCCAGGCATAAACCCCGCCGTAGGTCGGCAGGCGTAGATTGATGCAGTTGTGGTCGGTGAGATCGGCCGGCGTCTTTGGCTTCGGCCGCCGCTCGAAATAGGCAGGCGCTCCCCCGCGAAGGCAAGGTCAAGCATTTCGGCCTCTCCGAGGCGGGCGCCAGGACGATCCGCCGCGCGCATGCGGTGCAGCCCGTCGCCGCCCTTCAGAGCGAATATTCGCTGTGGTGGCGCGAGCCGGAACAGGAAATCCTGCCGACGCTCGAGGAGCTCGGCATCGGCTTCGTTCCGTTCAGCCCACTCGGGAAAGGTTTCCTGACCGGCGCGATCAACGAGGCGACGACCTTCGACAGCAAGGACTTCCGTAACGTCGTGCCGCGCTTCTCCGCCGAGGCCCGCAAGGCCAACCAGGCGCTCGTCGATCGGCTCAGCGAGATCGCGCGCCAGAAGGACGCGACGCCGGCGCAGATCGCTCTTACCTGGCTGCTGGCCCGCAAGCCCTGGATCGTTCCGATCCCCGGCACGACGAAGATGCACCGCTTGGACGAGAATATCGGCGCCGCCGCGGTACAACTAACAAGCGACGATCTCGCTGCCATCGAGACCGCACTCGCCGACATAAAGGTCGAGGGCGACCGCTACCCGGCGCATCTGCAGGCGAGAGTCGACCGCTGAGCGGCGGCGAAGCGGACGGAAAGGATCTGCCATGACCGACAGTTCAAGGATAAGGTCGTCGAGATGGCGGCCCCCCCAATTCCTTCGCAAGCATGGTGGCCTTCGCAATGAGCCAGCCGGAGGACGTCGACGTGAACGAAATCCTGTTCAGGCCGACAAAGCAGGAATATTGACATCGAGGGCGACGCTCCGGCCGCCTTTCGCCACCTACCGGGATCGGAGGACCACGTGAAGCCTTACGTCATCCTGCATATGGGATCGAGCATCGACGGCCGGATCGTGACGTCGCAATGGCCGAAGGAGATGACTGCCGCCTTCACCGCGATCTATGAACGCCTGCACCAGCAGATGAGAGGTGATGCCTGGATCGTCGGACGCGTGACCATGGCCGAATTCGCGGAAGGCGATCCCCGCCCTGTTGAAGCTGGCGAGGTTTTCCCTCGCACGACCTGGAAAGCACCAGGGGCTGGAAAAGGTCACTACGCCGTTGCCGTCGATCAGGGTGCCAGGCTGCATATGAACATCGACACGATCAACGGCGATCCGATCGTGATGATCCTGCCGGAGACGGTGCCGGACAACCATCTAGCGGAACTGCGCCGCGACGGTATCTCCTATCTCTTTGCCGGTCGGCATGAGATCGATCTTGCTCTGGCGCTTGAACGCATCCGTGCCGACTTCGGCACTGACCGGCTCTTGCTCGAAGGCGGTGGCGGTATCAACGGCAGCTTCCGCAGGGCTCATCGACGAGATCAGCCTGCTGATCCTGCCTGTTGCCGACGGCAGCGTGAACATGCCGATGACCTTCGACCGCGCCGCCGAGCCGGCAACGAGCCTGCAGCTTGTTTCGGTCGAGCAACTCCAAGGCGACGTCGTCTACCTGCGCTATCGTCCAGGATAACGCTGGCGGCCGCTATTTCGACCACGCAATCGACTTCAGCGCGTCCATGACAACCCGGATGATCGGCACATTACGGATGTCGGCATGCACGACCAGCCAGAGTTCACGCGTCAGCGGCTGCCGCTGAGGAATCGCCTCGACCAAGTCGTCAAGCTCGGCCAGCATGAAATTCGGCAGCATGGCGATGCCGCCGCCGGCGCGCGCCGCCGCCAGCTGGAATTCCAGCGTCGTTGCCCTGAGCGTCACCTTCCTCCCCTCAGTCGCCTCGGCAAGCCGCATCGATTGCGGCGCGCTCGCCATCGTTTCGTCATAGGCGATAAAGGTTCTCTGCTCCTTCGGCGTCGCGGCCAGATAGGTAGCCGTGGCATAAAGGCCGAAGGCGACATCTCCAAGCTTGCTGATGACGAAGTTGCCCTGCTCCGGCTTTGTCATGCGAACCGCAATATCCGCCTCCCGCCTGTCGAGCGAGGCGTAGCGCGTCTCGCCAACGATCGTGATGCCGATATCGGGGTGGCGGGCTCGCAAAGCAACAAGCGTTGCCGGCATCATTGCGGCGGCGAGTGTCGGTGGCGCGCTGATCCGGACCTCGCCGGCAAGCGTTGCGCCGGCCGCAAGCCCCAGCCGTTCGATGGCAAGCGCCTCCTGCCCCATACGCTCCGCCATTCCCGCGATCCGCCCACCCTCCGGCGTCAGCACGATGCGGCGGCCACGCCGATCCACCAGCTTCACACCCATCTGTTCCTCGAGCCCGGCAACCCGGCGGGCAACCGTCGCATGCTCCACTCCAAGGGCGCGAGCGGCCCCGAGCAAGGTTCCGGCGCGAGCCAAAGCCGCAAAGTAGCGAAGGCTTTCCCAATCGATCATTGTTTATTTTTTCCCATTCAATGATAAATAATAGGGAATTTTCGATCATTATGCCATGCGCGATGCTGACTGCAACAGCAATCGGAGTGCACTTTTCATGGACAAGGTCGTTACACTTCTCGCGCCGGGTGGCATCGAGCAATTGCAGGTTTGGGAACAAGCGCCGCAAGAACCCGGCGCAACCGAGATCCGGATACGCCACAACGCGATCGGGATGAATTTCCTCGATATCTACCACCGGCGCGGGCTCTACGCTTTGCCGGCCTATCCCGCCGTGCTCGGCGTCGAAGGCGCCGGCACCGTGGAGGCTGTTGGCAGCCTAGTCACGGATCTGAAGCCCGGCGATCGCATCACCTATGCCGGCGCGCCAGTCGGCGCCTATGCCGCAACACGGCTCTTGCCGGCAGCCCGCGCCGTTCGCCTGCCCGATAGCGTGCCTTCGAACGTCGCAGCCGCATCCATGCTGAAGGGACTGACGGCCTATATGCTGTTGACGAAGACCTACCGCGTCGAGCCGGGAACCACCGTGCTTGTCCATGCCGCCGCCGGCGGGCTTGGAAGTATTCTCGTGCGATGGGCCAAGCACCTCGGCGCAACGGTGATCGCAACCGTAAGCTCGGAGGAAAAGGCTGATCTCGCCCGTGGCTATGGCGCCGATCACGTGATCGTCGGCCGCGACGCAGATGTCGTCGCCACCGCGAAGGCGCTGACCGGCAATCGCGGGGTCGATGTTGCCTATGACGGCATCGGCGCCGGCATGCTCGCAAAATCCATCCAATGCGTCCGTCCCTTCGGGGTCGTCGCAACGATTGGACAGGCCGGCGGGCCGATCCCGCCTGTCTCGGTCGACGAGCTTCGCCCCGGGAAATGGCTGACGCATCCGAGCATCATGGCCTACATCACGGATACTGCGGACTATCTGAGCGCAGCCGAAGCAGTGGTCAAAATGCTGGCCTCCGGCATCACCGCAACGATCGCCCGCAAATACGCTCTGGAGGAGGCAGCAGAAGCCCAGCAATTCCTCGAAGAAGGGCGTGCCGCAGGCAGCCTTATTCTTGTTCCGTAGGCGACGAAAGAGATACACAAAGCCTCGGAAATCATGTTAAGGGCCATGGCATTATTCAGATGTGAAAGTCTTATCCATGGCCACGCCTCTCACGATCGCCGACCTGAAAAGCCTCGCCCAGCGCCGCGTCCCGAAGATGTTTTTCGACTATGCGGATTCCGGTGCCTGGACGGAGTCGACCTACCAGGCGAACGAGAGCGATTTTGCCAAGATCAAGCTGCGCCAGCGCGTGCTCGTCGACATGACGAACCGGACGCTGGAGACGACGATGATCGGCCAGAAGGTGGCGATGCCGGTGGCGCTTGCGCCGACCGGCATGACCGGCATGCAGCACGCCGACGGTGAAATGCTGGCGGCCCGTGCCGCCGAGGAATTCGGCGTTCCCTTCACGCTGTCGACGATGAGCATCTGCTCGATCGAAGATGTCGCTTCGGTTACGACTAAGCCCTTCTGGTTTCAGCTCTACGTGATGCGCGACAAGGACTTCGTGCTCAACCTGATCAATCGTGCGAAGGCGGCAAAGTGCTCTGCCCTCGTGCTGACCGCCGACCTGCAGATCCTCGGCCAGCGCCACAAGGACCTGCGCAACGGCCTTTCCGCACCACCGAAGTTCACGCCGAAACACATCTGGCAGATGGCGACGCGCCCCTTCTGGTGCCTCGACATGCTGCAGACCAAGCGCCGCACTTTCGGCAACATCGTCGGCCACGCCAAGAGCGTTTCCGATCTCTCCTCGCTCTCCTCCTGGACCGCCGAGCAGTTCGACCCGCAGCTTTCTTGGGCCGACGTCGCCTGGATCAAGCAACAATGGGGCGGCCCGCTGATCATCAAGGGCATCTGCGACGTCGAGGACGCCAAGGCGGCAGCCGAAACCGGCGCCGACGCCATCATCGTCTCCAACCATGGCGGTCGCCAGCTCGACGGCGCCCCCTCCTCGATCAGCATGCTGGAGCCGATCGTCAATGCCGTCGGCCACAAGATCGAGGTGCATCTGGACGGCGGCATTCGCTCGGGACAGGACGTGCTGAAGGCAATCGCCCTCGGCGCCAAGGGCACCTATATCGGCCGCCCCTTCCTCTACGGCCTCGGTGCCATGGGTAAGGAGGGCGTGACGCTTGCCCTCAATATTCTGCGCAAGGAAATGGATGTCACCATGGCGCTCTGCGGCAAGCGCGACATCAACGACGTCAACGCGTCGATCCTGCTCGGCCGTCAGTAAAGACAGAGCTACGGCATCCAGCCCGTCGCAAGCGCGCCTGCCCAATCCAGGCGGGCGTTTTCTTTTGCGAGGCGCGACATAGCCATGTGGTCGTAGGCGACAGTGCGGAAAGCCGGAAGCCAGCCAGCCTGTCCCTTCTCGAGGATGCAATAGGACGCGAGCGGATGGCCGGTCTCGACCTTGTGGTAGTGCGGCACGTCGTCGTCGTAGGCGGGGCAGCCGACGCTGCCGGGATTGACGATCAGCCTGTTGTCGCTGAGGCGAACCACGCGCGGGAGATGGCTGTGGCCGCAGAGGATCAGCGGGAGATCCGCGCCCTTGGCCAGCGCTTCGATCTCCGCAAGCGGCTTCAGGAAGACGTCGCCTTCCGTAGACACGGACTCGAGCCAATAGGTGCTGTCGTCCGCCGGCGTCGCGTGGCAGAGATAGACTTCGTCACGATAGACCTCACGCGTCGGCAGGCTGCGCAACCATTGCAGGTCATCCACTGTCAGCTGATCGAAAGCGGCCGCATCCGAAGCATGCATGGCGTCCCGCGGCTGTTCGATCAGGTAGCGATCGTGATTGCCGCGGACTGTCGGCATGTCCTGCGCCCGCAGCAGTTCCGCGGTTCGTCCTGCGGTCAGCGGACCGCTGAAGCAGTCGCCGAGATTGACGATATCGGTGATGCCCTGCGCCGCAATGTCGGCCAATACAGCCTCGAGCGCCAGATGGTTGCCATGAATGTCCGCAATCGCCGCAAAACGCATGGTCTAGCTGCCGCGATAGGTCGAATAGCCGTAGGGCGAGATCAATAGCGGCACATGATAATGCGCGGTCACGTCGGCGATGCCGAAGCGGATGGGCACGAGATCCAGAAAAGCCGGATGCGGCAAAGCAATACCTTTTGCACGCAGATAATCGCCGGCATGGAAGAGCAGTTCGTAGGTTCCCGCCTTGAAGCTGTCGCCGATCAGGATCGGCCCCCCATCGACACGGCCGTCGGAATTGGTGCTGACCGTCTTGATGTGCCGGCGGACGTCTCCTTCCAGGTGGAAAAGATCGATCCGCAGGCCTTCGGCTGGCTTGCCGGAAGCGGTGTCGAGAACATGCGTGGTCAGTCCGGTCATAGGCTGGGCTCGCTGATGATGAAGGGCGTATCGAAGACGTATTCTTCTAGATTGTTGCCAGGTCCCTCGCGGTCGACGACGAGGAAATCGCTGACGGCACCGAGCGACATCAGGGGATGATGCCAGACGTTGCGACGATAGTTCACGCCCTGATCGCCGCGCGCGAGGAATACGCAAGGACGGCCGGGCCTTCCCCCCTCGTCCTCGGAGACGACGACAAGGTAAGGCCGCCCAGAGATCGGCGAAAAGCTCTGGCTGCCGAACGGATGCCGCTCCATCATGCCGATTTCATAGGGAAAGGCCCTGGGCCGGCCGCGAAAAAGGTTGATGATGACACGCGCACCCTCGCCTGCCGCTTCGGCGGTGGCCAGCGCATGAAAACGCTCGGTCGTGCCGTTGTTGATATAGCGCATCGTTGCCGGATCTGGTGCGATAACGTCGCCGAAGGGCGCGAAGGCGGATTTGGTGAGGGGAAGAATATCGAGTAATTGAGACATTTCACTATTCGCCTTGGATGCGCCAATGGCGTATCGCTTGAAGCTGCGAGATAAGATCCGCCAGATCGCTTCGCACCGTACCCCAAATCGCCGAAAGATCTGCATGATAGTAGTCGTGCACAATCAGATCCCGCATTCCCTTTATTTTTGACCAGGGGAGTTCTGGATGATCGCGAAGGAAATCAGGGTGGTTCGTGCCGATGCGAGCCGCTGCCTCGCCCAAAAGGACCAGGGACATTGTGACAGCCAGCTGGGTTCTAAGGTCCGCCAGAAAGGTTTCTTTGGTCAAACCTTCGGTTAGCGCGCGTGCTTGTTCGGCGGCCTGCTGCATACGATCAATGTACTCCACCAGCCGCTCGACGCTCATACAACGACCGCTTCCGAAAGAATGCGTTCGCGTATTTTCTCCGGCAGGCCACCGGGCGTTACAAGATCGACCTCGATACCAAGCGTCTCTTTCAACTCCTCAAGCAACCCTCCCAGATCGAACAAGGTAGTGCCTGGCAAGGTATCCACCAGAATGTCCAGATCGCTGTCCGGCCGATCTTGCCCTCGCGCCACGGAACCGAAGACACGCGGATTCGCCGCGTTGAAGCGCTTCGTCGCTTCGCGGATCGCCTGCCTGTTCTTCTCCAGCACTTCTGACGGCTTCATGGCGCAACTATAAGTCACGGATGCGAAAGAGAAAAGTCGGAGACGCCTGTTTCAACGCGCCGGCAGCATCGTTTCCAGTCGCAGCAACGCGATGCGCTCGACTTCAGCCGTGGCCGTATCGAACTCTTCGTCGCGGGTTTTGCCGATGCGCTTTTCGAAGGCCGCCAGAATGTCGTCCTTGTTCAAGCCCTTGACGGCAATGATGAAGGGAAAGCCGAATTTCTCGACATAGGCCGTGTTGAGCTCGGTGAAACGGGCATGCTCCTCCGCACTTAGTCGGTCGAGCCCGGCGCCTGCCTGCTCCTTCTTGCTGTCTTCGGTGAGCTCACCTGCTATCGCGAGGCGTCCTGCAAGATCCGGATGGGCGCGCAGCACACCCAGCCGCTCCTCCGGGCTCGCCGCTCGGAAGATGGCGACGAGCGCCGTATGCACCCGGTCCACCGTCAACTCGTCTCCGACGAAACCGTCGTCATAAGCGCGCTCGGCAATGAACGGCGAATGTTCGAAAACGCCGCCGTAACGCGATACGAACTCGTCACGCGACAGCATCAGATCGCCTCAGCCTTGTGGTGGGTGTGCCAATGCTGGGCGATCTCGAGACGCCGTGGCACCCACACCTTGTCGTGCTTCAGCACATACTCGATAAACCGCTTCAGCGCCGCCGCGCGGCCAGGACGACCGACGAGGCGGCAATGCAGCCCGACAGACATCATCTTCGGGCTGCCCGCCTTGCCCTCTTCATAGAGCGTATCGAAGGCATCCTTGAGGTAGGTGAAGAACTGATCGCCCGAGTTGAAGCCCTGCGGTGTGGCGAAACGCATGTCGTTGGTCTCGAGCGTATAGGGGATGATCAGGAACGGATTGTCGTCGATACCCTTCACCCAGAACGGCAGGTCGTCGGCATAGGAATCCGAGGAATAAAGGAAACCGCCCTCCTCCATGACGAGGCGCAGCGTGTTGTCTGAGGGCTTGCCCTGATACATGCCGTAAGGCCGCTCGCCAGTCAGTTCCGTGTGCAAGCGCACGGCTTCCTGAATGTGCTTGCGCTCGACGTCCTCCTGGAAGTCCTTGTATTCCAGCCAGCGGTAGCCATGGCTGGCGATCTCCCAGCCGGCCTCTTTCATGGCCGCGACCGCTTCCGGGTTGCGCGCCATGGCCAGCGTCACGCCATAAACGGTGGCCTGAACGTTGAGCTCGGTGAACATGCGCCACAAGCGCCAGAAGCCGGCGCGCGAACCATACTCGTAGATCGATTCCATGTTGAGGTTGCGCTGGCTCGGCCAGGCTGCAGCACCGACAATTTCCGACAGCAGGTTCTCGGAGGCCGGATCGCCATCGAGAATGCAACTCTCGCCGCCCTCCTCGTAGTTGATGACGAACTGGACGGCCACGCGCGCATCGCCCGGCCACTTCGGATCGGGCGTATTGCGTCCATAACCGATCAGATTGCGCGGATAAGTCTCGGATACCATGAAATCACCTTCCTCAAAGTCGGCGAAACGGTAACACCCGGAGACGGAATGTCGAGACGGAAAGTACGCAACAGAGTTTTGCCGTTGTGGCACAACTCCTAGGCTAGCGCGGGGACGCGATCTTTCCGGGCGCTGACTTTGCCCATCGGATGCAGCGAATGCACGCGAAACGGTCCGCCATTTCCCTCTTCGATCATCAGCGCGACATTCGCAACCTTCACGGAATCGGCAAGCACGGGCTCGAAGACGTCGCGTAGCGCGTGCTCGACTCGTGGCATGTCACAATGGCTGACCGGTCCGGTCAGCGGCATGTGGAAGCGAAATTCGTCCATCACATAGGGGCTTCCCCAGCGGTGCAGATTGGCGAACTGCGCCGCCGACAGACCGCCCGGATCGGTGCGCTCGATTTCCGCCTCGCTCAACGGCGCGCGGAATCGGTCGAACTCCTGAACAACGCCATTGGCAAGATAGTGGACGTGTTCGCAAGGCAGCGACGGCACAAGGCTGTAGAATCCACCGAGCCGGGCCACCTCCAGCCGATTGATGTGAAACGGCGTCAGCGTGCCGCAGAAGCGCATGAGATCACGCAGAAGTTGCGCCTCCGTCACATCGGCGGCCAGGCGGAAGGGCGCCTTCAGGACACCGTGAAACCCGTAGCGGCGTGGCATCGCCGTGTGGAAGGCGATCTCGTGAATGCTCAGGCCGCGTATCGCAATCGGCTCGACCATATCGCCGGAAAACACGTTCCGACCCAACCAATTTGCGGCCACATGCGAGAGCGGGTCGCTCGCAGCGGGCGTAAAGCAAATGGCGTAGCGCATCAAATTTCCTCCGTAGACAAACGGCGCAGCCCTCCGTCGGCGCCGCGATTGCGCTAGCAGATAGGTGATTTGCGTGACAAATTGACGAAAGGCAGGAAATGCTAATTCACGTTTAGCGTGAAGCCACGCGGATGTGATTGGCAAGCAGGAAATTTTCGGGCAGCGCAAAGGGCGGCTGAAGACCGGCGGCTAAGTGGACAGCTGCCGCCGCTAGACGGTGCGCCAAGCCGAAGCTGACCTTGAAGCCACCGGTCAATGCGATCAGGCCGTCGTAGTCAGGGTGCACGCCAATCATCGGATCACGGTCGATTGCCTTCGGCCGCAAACCGGCCCACCGTTCAAGCACAGGCGCACTCTTCAATAGCGGCACCAGCTGTCCGGCTGCCTCAAGCAGTGCGTCGAGCTGTCCATCGGTCGAGAACGGCTCGTCGAAACGATTCTCGCTGGTGCTGCCGACGGCGACGTGGCCGCCCTCGTGTGCAACGATATAGAGCCCGTCACGGAAGATGGTCGGCAAGGATGGGTCGACATCGGCTTTCAACAACGCCGCCTGCCCTTTGACGGGCTGGCCGAGCGGCCGCGCAAGGCCGGCGGTGTAACGCCCCAGCAAGGGAAAGGATTCGTGACCGGCTGCGACGATGCAGCGGCCGAACGCAATGTTACCTGCGGTCGTTTTCGCAGCCTTGCGCTCAAAATCGATATCATCGACCGAAACGTATTCGGCAACCCGCACATGCCGTGCGTCGCGCGTCGATGCGGCCAGTACTGCAGTCAGCGATCGGGGGGCAACCCTTGCCGCAAGCGTATCGTGCACGAAGCCGCTTTCGCCGGCCGCTGCGTCAAGCCAATTCTCCTGGGGAGGCCTGTCGAGGACGTGCCAGTGGAAACGCCGCTCGCCCGCGATCCAGCTATCTTCGGCATCGCGGGAATGACCAAAGGCGATCTCACGCAAATGCGGCTTCGGCAGCGGGATAAGGCGCCCAGAGCGGCGATAGCAGGCGGAAAGGCCCGTCTGCTGTTCCAACGCGGCAATCTCCGCTTCCAGCGAAACCAGCGCATCGAACTGAAATTGCTTCTTGGCGTTCCACTTGTCCGGCATATGGGGCATCAGCGCGCCGAGCAGGCCGCCGCTCGCCCCGTGGCCAAGCCGACCGGCATCGACGAGCACTGCATCGATACCCAGCCTTTCGGCGTGAACTGCCGCCCACAGCCCCATGATCCCACCGCCGACGATCAATAGGGCGGTCGATGATTGACCGGAAGACAAGGCCGGACTATCGGCTTTGGGCATGACAGATACAGATCCTGAAAAAATTGCTGGCGCACATGGGCCGTTGGAGTGGCGCGACGGCGATATGCCCTATTCACCGGCCTTTGGCGATCATTTTTATTGCCAGACCGATGGCAGGTTGGAATGCGGGCATGTCTTTCTGGCTGGCAACGGTTTGCCGCAGCGTTGGCAGGAGCAGAGCGACTTCCTGATCGGCGAACTCGGCTTCGGCACCGGCCTGAACTTTGCCGAAACATGGCGACAGTGGAAGCTCAATCGGCGCATCGGCCAGCAATTGCACTTCATGTCGTTCGAGCTCTATCCGATGCAGCGCCGGGAAATCGACCGTGCACTTTCTCATTGGACAGAGATCGATGCCGAACGGCAAGCCCTGACGGCAGCCTGGCCGGAAACGCCGCAGGGAACCGTATCCCTGAGGCTCGATGACCAGACATCCCTCAGCGTCGTCTGCGGCCGCGCACTCGAAGGTGTTGCGGCCGCTGAGGCGGGCTTCGATGCCTGGTATCTCGACGGCTTTGCTCCGTCGCGCAATGCCGACATGTGGTGCGAGGATTTGATGCGCCTCGTCTGCGAGAAGACGAAGCCTAACGGGACCTTCGCGACATATGCGGCGGCGGGCTTCGTCAGGCGCAATCTGATTGCCGCTGGCTTTGTTGTGGAGCGCCGCAGCGGCTTTGCGGGAAAACGTGAGATGCTCTGTGGCATCAAATCCTAGCTGGCCGAGCGGTCCGCCCGCTGCTCGCTTCTGCCCAGCCATAGCCGCAGCTTTTCTTCAAGCAGTTCCGGGCTGATCGGCTTCGACATATAATCATCCATGCCGGCCTCCAGGCACAGATCACGGTCGACATCCAGCGCATGCGCCGTCACACCGATGATTGGCACGCGATGGCCTTGTCCGCACTCGCGATCGCGTATTGCACGCGTCGCATCATGGCCGTTCATCACGGGCATCGAGACATCCATCATGATGACGCGCGGGGTGTAGCGGTCCCACGCCGCCACCGCCTCCTGGCCGTTGCTGACGACGAGAAAGCTGACGCCGGTTTCCTGCAGGATCTGCTTGAAGACGATCTGGTTGACCTCGTTGTCCTCGGCGACCAGCACATCAATGAACCCCGCCGGCATTCTTTCGGAAGACTCAACTTTGGGAAGCAGCGACGGTGCTGTTTCCTGAACATTGGGGAGTATGTTGAGCGCCGTGGCGATCTGTTTCGTGCGACTGGTACGCACGACGTCGACGATTGTGTTCCTCAGCACGTTGGCCCGCGCCGGCTTCATGAGATAGGCTTGGCCATTAAGCGCCGCGAAGTCCTTCTGCGTCCCCGAAATGTCCATCGACGTCAAGAAGATGATTGGTAAGCGCTCGAACCGGCAGTCCGCACGCAGTTTTCGCGCGATCTCGGCGCCATTCATGCCGGGCATCTGGTAGTCGAGCACAGCCGCATCGATCCCGATGCCAAGTTCGTCCGCCGCCTCGAGGATCGCAACGGCCTCCAGTCCATCCCCGGCGGCCGCTCCATCGAAGCCCCAAACAGCCAATTGCTCAGTCAGTATCTGCCGGTTGACCGCGTTGTCGTCGACAATGAGAACACGCGCGCCCTTCACGTTGACGGGCAGCGGCTTTGGCGCCAACCGCGCCGCGGCCACGACGAAAGGCAGGTTCACGGTAAAGACCGAGCCTTCCCCCGGCTGACTGTCCACCTCGAGGTAACCGCCGAACAGGTCAACCAGCCCTGTCGTGATGGCAAGGCCAAGGCCCGTTCCTTCGTGGCGACGCGTGGAGGATGTATCGATCTGCGAGAACTTGTCGAAAATGGACTCGAGCTTGTCGCCCGGAATACCAATGCCGGTATCTTCGACCCGGATGCTCGCCATGATCTCATCTTGCGCGCCCGGCGTGAAGCCAACGTCCACAAGGACGTGACCGCGCTCCGTGAACTTTACGGCATTGCCGATGAGATTGGTGATGATCTGCCGGAAGCGTCCCGCGTCGCCGATCACCGCCGACGGCAAATCAGGCGCCGTGCGCACAAGCAATTCAATATTCTTTTCGGCCGCAGATGAAGACAAGAGGGTCGCAACATCCTCAATCGCGTCAACCAGATCGAACGTCGTGCGCCTGAGTGTCATCTGTCCGGCATCGATCTTCGAGAAGTCGAGAATGTCGTTGATGATCGTCACCAGCGCATTGCCTGATTTGACGATGACATCGATGAAGGTCTTCTGGCGCGTATCGAGATCGGTCTTTGCCAACAGCTCAGCCATGCCGAGGACGCCATTCATCGGTGTCCGGATTTCATGGCTCATGTTCGCCAGGAACTCCGACTTGACGCGGTCAGCGGCTTCCGCCCGTGACAGCAGCCGCTCGAGCTCGGCCTCGCGCTCCTTCGCTTCGGTGACGTCGGTGAACAACGCAATCCAATGCTGCCGCTCGCTGATGGTAGCGTCCAGGTTGACCCAACGCTCTCCAGCGACATGAAATGGCGTCGAGATCGGTTTCCTGGCCGCGATGTTGTCTCGCCAACTCGTCAGGATTTCATCTTCCTGGCCGTGAAAATCCCCCCGTTCAGCGCAGAACCGGAAGAGATCGATCCACCCCCGGCCGACCGCGAGGTATTCGGGCGGAATGGCGAGGATGTCGCTGAGCGGGTCGCTGGCGAGCAGGATGATCCCGTCCTGAACGATCAGGAGGCCCTGGGACATCGCGCGCGTTGCGTCGTGCATCAGATCGCCCAGATGCTCGAGCGCCGCCCGCGTCTCGTGGACTTCCTTTTCGCGCTCACGGACTGCGGTCACATCAGCATAGGAAAGCAGAACCCGGCCATTGGAGAGACTTCGGCCATCGAAAAGCACGCGCTTACCGCCGACCCAGCCGAGCTCCACCGGCTGCTGTTGCCTCTCCACCACGTGGAAATGCGCCTCCCGCCGAGCAAAGATCTGCTCCGGCGTCACTTTGGCGCCGTAACGCCCGAGCTCGTGATTGTAACGGATTACGTCGATGAAGGCCCAGCCGTCAAAGCGGTTGTCACGCGGCAGATCCCAGACATCGTAAAACTCGTCATTGGCGTAGAGAACGTTGCGCTTGTCGTCGAGGATCATGACACCGACGGGAAGAGCGTGAAGGATGTTTTGAAGATCCTCCGTCAGGGCTTGGCCGTGGGCCAAATCCGACGCCGAAGGCCGATCGTCACTGCGGCATGGCGCCCTCTTCTCGAAGATGCCGAGCACGTAGACACGGTCTGCGGAGGGCGAGAAGCTCTCAATGCGCACCCGCTCGTGCTCGGCACCACGGGAAGCGAAGCAAGCGGCGCTTTCCTCGCTTGCAAAGACGAGAGCGCGCCGCTCCTTGTCCTCGCGGGTCTCCTCTTCCGGCGTATCGATCAGTTCTCGGCTCCGGCGGCCGATAAAATCGGAGATCTCCTTTTCAAAGAAGGACGCATAGGCCCGGTTGACGGCGACGTAGCGAAGCTCGCTGTTCTTGACATAGGCGGGGCGATCCAGATCTGCGATCCGGCGGCAGGCCAGTTCGAGAAGGTCCCCGTTCGATGTCAAGATCAGTCCTCGGTCAGGAAACGTTTGTTCGTCGAACGACTATAGCCGCGCCGCTTTAACAAGGCTTTAACCATGATTCTTGAGGGCATGAGCAATTTGCGTGTTGGCCGGCGCTGTATGATCACAAGCAGTAAACATCCGGGAACTGTGGTATAGTTTCAGTCGTTTCTAAAATGGACTCGTTCAGCTGGCCCGTAAACCCGAACGGCTTCTCCTGGCGGCTTCAAGAACAAGCTTCGTCAACGAAAGGAGACGACCATGTCCGTACTTCGTAAAAGCATGGCGGCGGGCTTAATGGCATTGACCCTGACTGGGACAACCTTCCTCCCGGCAACGCCCGCGAATGCTAACAGCGACTTTTGGGGCGGCGTCGCGGCTGGGGCTGTCGGTGGCATCCTACTGTCGCAGGCTGTACGTCCCTACCCCAACTACGGCTACTATCCGCAGCCATACTATCGGCCTTACTACGGATCGGTGTATCGGCCCTACTACGGCTCCTACTATCGGCCCTATTACCGGCCCTATTACGGATCTTACTATCGGCCATATCCGACCTATCGAAGCTACTACAGACCGTACTACCGCCGCGACTACTACGCACCCCGTTGTTATGTTCAATGGCAGCGCAATGGATGGGGCGAGGCTTACCGTGCAAGGGTATGCTACTGAGGACTGAGCTGGTCTGAAGCGTCACAGGGCCTTCGCGCACAGCCGCTTCTTGAGCTGGCTGCTCTTGACTTTTGGCCCGAACTAGACCAAATGCAGGCCAGCTTTCACCTTCCGGCCGCCGCGTGAGCGTGCTCCTGCCAGCAAATAGGATGCAGGAAGAAGGACAAAAGCGCATTTCATACAGGCCGCATCCCAAGACGCGGCGGAAGCGCTGGAAAGCTTTTTCCAACAAGACAAGTTCCCACTTCACGCGGGGTGCTTGACGCCAGAATGACACCGGGCCGCACTCTGCGTTCCGGCGATATTATTTTGGCGCGCCCTAAAAAGGTTATGACTTGACCAATTTTGAATCGCTTGGTGTTTCCAAGCCGATCGTCGCCACTCTTTTCCAGCTCGGCATTGAAACGCCGACCCCCATTCAGGAAAAGGCGATCCCGCTTCTCCTCGAAGGCCGTGACCTCATCGGCCTCGCCCAGACCGGCACCGGCAAGACGGCCGCCTTCGGCCTGCCGCTCATCGAAAAGCTCATCCCCGAAGAACGCCGCCCCGACAACCGCACCACCCGGACGCTGATCCTGGCGCCGACCCGCGAACTGGTGAACCAGATCGCCACCAACCTGAAGAACTTCCTGCGCAAGTCGCACCTGCGTATCAACGTCGTCGTCGGCGGCGTATCGATCAACAAGCAGCAGCTGCAGCTTGAAAAGGGCACCGACATCCTCGTCGCCACCCCGGGCCGCCTGCTCGACCTCGTCAACCGTCGCGCCATCGGCCTGACAGCCGTGCGCTACCTCGTTCTCGACGAAGCCGACCAGATGCTCGACCTCGGCTTCGTCCACGACCTGCGCAAGATCGCCAAGATGGTGCCGAAGAAGCGTCAGACGATGCTGTTTTCTGCGACGATGCCGAAGTCGATCGCCGATCTCGCCGGCGAATACCTGACGAATCCAGTCACCGTCGAAGTGACGCCTCCTGGCAAGGCTGCCGACAAGGTCGAGCAGTATGTCCACTTCGTCAACGGCAAGAACGACAAGACGGACCTCCTGAAGAAGTCTCTCACCGAAAACCCGGATGGCCGCGCCATCGTCTTCCTGCGCACCAAGCATGGTGCGGAGAAGCTGATGAAGCATCTTGATCACGTCGGCTATTCCGTCGCCTCCATCCACGGCAACAAGAGCCAGGGCCAACGCGAACGCGCCCTCAAGGCCTTCCGCGACGGCGACATCAAGACGCTGATCGCGACCGACGTTGCCGCCCGCGGCATCGACATCCCGGCCGTCAGCCACGTCTACAACTACGACCTGCCGGAAGTTCCGGACGCCTACGTCCACCGCATCGGCCGTACGGCCCGCGCCGGCCGCGACGGCGTTGCGATCGCCTTCTGCGCACCTGATGAAACCCGCCTGCTGCGCGATATCGAACGTCTGATGAACATCGGCATCACGGTTGCCAGCGGCGAAGTCCCGGCCAACATGAACGCGGCTCCACGCCGCGGCAATGGCGGCAACCGTGGCCAAGGTCGCGGTGGCGAGGGGCGTGGCGGTGAGCGTCGTGGCGGCGAAGGCCGTGGCGAAGGCCACCGTGCAGGCAGCCGCCCGGAGCGTCGTCCGCGCCCTGAAGCCGGTGACGAAGTACGCGCCAACAACGAGGAGCGCCGCGAGCGTCGTCCGCGTCCGGAGCGCCAGACCGCCCGCAACGAGGACTTCCGCGGCCAGCGCCGTGGCGAGCCCACGCCTGCCGTCGGTCCGGACAATGATCTGGCCACAACGTCGGACTTCCGTCCGGCCCGTAAGCCGCAGCGCCCGCAGCATGGCAACCACGGCCACGCCGACGCCAACCGCCACCACCCCGGCGGCGGCGCCCGCAATGCCCACGGCCGCCCGGCCCGCAAGCACGGCGAAGATCGCAGCGCTCAGGCCCACGGCGGCGAGCGCGGCGAACGTCGCGAAGGCAATGGCGGCAATCGTCGCGGCGGCCCGCCGCGCGGCGGCAATGGCCAGCGTCGCGAACGCGCCTAGTTTTCAACGTTTAAAGATGATCGGCGGCGGGGCAAACCCCGCCGTTTTTCATTGCAGCTGCTCACGCAGCCGAGATTCGGTCACCTGCCGATTGGTCAGATAGACGCCGGTCACAACCACGATGGTGCCGAGGATCAGGGGCAGCGTCAACGGCTCGCCGAAGGCGACGAAGGCTTCAAGCGCCACCGTCGGCGGCATCAGATAGATGAGCGAAGCCGCCCGTGAGACCTGGCCGCGGCGGATGAGGTAGAGCAACAGTCCGACGCCGCCCATCGACAATCCGAACACCGACCAGACAAGCGCCGCAATGGCCTGCGCCGATCCATCGAAATGCATGCGCTCGAAAGTAAGCACCAGCGGTACCGTGACGATCAGCGCGCCGACATATTGCAGCGTGGCGATGGGCAAAAGGTTGCCCGTCTGCAGATGCTTCTTTTGATAGAGTGTTCCGTAAGTGACGGAACACATGGCGATGAGGTTGATGGCCAGCGGTACGGCGGCATGCGCCAGATCGGCCGTCGCCGGATCGAAGAGCTTCGGCGATATCGCGATGGCGATGCCGAGGAAGCCAAGCAGCAGGCCCAGCCTCTGGGTGCCCTGCAAGCGCTCGCCGACGAGGAGCGGCGCAGCCATGGCCGTCAACAGCGGCTGCAAGGCGGCAATGATCCCTGATATCCCCGCCGGCACGCCATTCGCGATCGCCCACCACAGGCCGGCAAGATAGAAGCCATGCAGGAACACACCGGAGTAGACCGCCTTGAAAGCAACCACCCTGCCCGGCCACGCCGCGCGCATCGCGAGACAAAGGCTGAAAAACGCCAGCGTCGACAATGCATAACGCACCGCGAGGAAGGTGAAGGGCTGCGAATGAATGGCGGCGTATTTCGCCACGACCCAGCCGGTCGACCAGAGAAGAACGAAAATGGCGGGTGCAATGCGATCGAGCGACATGGATGGATCCTGGGGCAACGGAGCGTGCCGCAGATAACCGACCAACAGCCTCTCCGTCAAAGTCGAAGCGTTGATGCTTGCCTGCAGTTTCGTTGATGGGTGGCGCGATCGGTCACTCTGCCGCCTCGCCCGAAAATGAATCGAATGCCGATCTGAAAATAATCAGGTGCCTACATTTTGAGCGGCCACCAGGGATTGAAGACGGCAACGGCCATGCCAGATTTTGATGAATGCCCAGTTTTTCGGCTCTTTTGGCCATTTGGGAGGATTTTACGAATCTCGCCCTCCAACTGTGCATGGTTCTTGCATTGCTTAGTGCGTTGTATTCAAATGAACAAAAAAGGGGAGCCACACCTTTGGCATTTGATGAAATGATCACCGGGGACGAAAGTCCTCGTCAGCCGTATGAAAAATATTTTGAGTGGTACAATAACCAAGATCGAACGCATCTGATTGCCAAGAGCCGGGACGCCGAAAACATCTTCCGAAAGACCGGCATTACCTTCGCGGTTTACGGACACGCAGACTCTTCCGAAAAGCTCATCCCGTTCGACATCATCCCCCGCATCATTTCCGGCCGCGAATGGCGCAAGCTCGCGCAGGGCATCGAACAGCGGGTGATCGCACTCAACGCTTTTCTCGATGACATCTACCACAAGCAGGAAATCATCCGTGCCGGGCGCATTCCGCGCGAACTGATCGAGAGAAACGACGCCTTCCTGCCCGAGATGATCGGCTTCCGGCCGCCGGGAGGCGTCTACACCCACATCGTCGGCACCGATATCGTGCGCACCGGCGAGAATGAGTTCTATGTGCTGGAGGACAACGCCCGCACGCCGTCCGGTGTCAGCTACATGCTGGAAAACCGGGAAACGATGATGCAGATGTTCCCGGAGCTGTTCCACGCCAATAAGGTCAGGCCGGTCGAGGACTATCCCTACCTGCTGCGCCAGAGCCTGGCGTCGCTTGCGCCTCCGGGCTGCAAGGGCAAGCCGCGCGTCGCCGTGCTCACCCCCGGCATCTACAATTCCGCCTACTACGAGCATTCGTTCCTCGCAGACACGATGGGCGTCGAGCTTGTCGAAGGCTCGGATTTGCGCGTCATCGATGGCAAGGTGAAGATGCGCACGACCCGCGGCTACGAGGCGATCGACGTGCTCTACCGCCGCGTTGACGACGACTTCCTCGATCCCCTCACCTTCCGTCCGGATTCCGCGCTCGGCATCCCGGGAATCATGGATGTCTACCGCTCGGGTAACATCACCATCGCCAATGCGCCGGGAACCGGCATATCGGATGACAAGGCGATCTATTCCTATATGCCCGAGATCGTAGAGTTCTACACCGGGCGCAAGCCGATCCTGGAAAACGTGCCGACCTGGCGCTGTTCCGAGCCGCAAAGCCTCAAATACGTCCTCGAGCATCTCGAAGAGCTCGTCGTCAAGGAGGTACATGGTTCAGGCGGTTATGGCATGCTGGTCGGCCCGACAGCTTCGAAGAAGGAACGCGCCGACTTTGGCGAGAAGTTGACGGCGAAGCCCGCCAACTACATCGCACAGCCGACGCTTTCACTTTCGACCGTGCCGATCCTCGTCAACAAGGGAATTGCGCCGCGCCATGTCGACCTGCGCCCCTATGTTCTCGTCTCCGACAAGGTGCAGATCATCCCCGGCGGCCTGACCCGTGTAGCCCTGAAGCAGGGTTCATTGGTGGTCAATTCCAGCCAGGGCGGCGGCACAAAAGATACCTGGGTATTGGAGGACTGATGCTCGGAAGAACCGCAAACGGACTCTACTGGATGTTCCGTTACATTGAGCGCGCCGAAAACATCGCGCGCCTTATCGACGCCGGCCTGCGCATGTCGCTGACGCGAAGCGGAACCGGGGACGACGATTGGGATGGCGTCCTGCAAAGTGCGGGAGTGCGCGAGACCTTTGACGAAGGCCACAGCAAGCTGACGAGCGCCGATGCGATCGACTACCTGCTGCGCGACCGCTCCAACCCTTCGAGCGTCATGTCCTGCGTCGACTACGGACGGAACAACGCCCGCATGGTGCGCACGGCGCTGACCCGCGAAACCTGGGAAGCGACCAACGAGTTCTGGATCGAGCTCAAGGCTCTGCTTTCCAAGCGGCTGAAAGCGGCGGAACTGCCCGAGGCGATCGATGCCATCAAGCATCGCGCAGGGCTGATCCGTGGAGCCTTCCATGGTTCCATGCTCAGAAACGAACTTTACAACTTCGCACGCATCGGCACCTTCATCGAGCGCGCTGACAATACGAGCCGTATTCTCGACGTGAAGTATTATGTGCTCCTGCCCGCGGTCTCCGCCGTCGGCACGTCGATCGACAACATCCAATGGGAGTCGATCCTGCGTTCCGTCTCCGCCCACCGCTCCTATAGTTGGGCCTATGACGGCGAGTATCGCGCGATGAATATCGCCGACTTCCTGATCCTCAACGGCCAGATGCCGCGCTCGCTCGCCTATTGTTACGAGAAGATCGTCGGCGAACTCGGCTACCTCGCCAAGGATTACGGCGAGCGGCTGCCGGCGCACGACACGGCAGACGCCATCCGGAAGACGCTCCAGACACGCGCCATCAAGGAGATCATGGATCAGGGCCTGCATGAGTTTCTCGAGGATTTCGTCACGCGCAACAACCAGCTCGGCATGGAAATATCCGACGGTTACCGGTTCTATGCATAGGCGGGCACGACATGAAACTTAAGATCAGCCACGTCACCGAATATCACTACGAAGAGCCGTCGGCCTTCTCGCTGCAGCGGCTGCGGCTGACGCCGCCGACCGTGGTCGGACAAACGATCCTCAACTGGTCCCTGCATGTCGAGGGCGCCAAGCCCGAGGTTGAATACGACGATCAGTTCGGCAACCACGTCAACCTCGTCTCGCTGGAAGGTGAGCAGCGGACGACACGCATCGTTGCCGAGGGCGAAGTCGAAACGGAAGATCGAAACGGCGTCCTCGGCCCCCACAGCGGCTTCTGCCCGCTCTGGCTATTCCTGCGCGAGACGCCAAGGACGAAGCCCGGAAAGCTTATCAAGGAGCTGACCAAAGGCGTGAGCGGCGAAAACGAACTTGCTCGCATGCATGCGCTGATGTCCGGGATTCATGAGATGGTAGCCTACCGGCCCGGGACGAGCGATACCGAAACGACAGCGGAGCAGGCGCTGGAGAAGAAAAGCGGCGTCTGCCAGGATCACGCTCATATCTTTGTGGCCGCCGCACGCAGCCTCGGCGTTCCGGCCCGCTACGTCTCCGGTTACTTGATGATGGAAGAGAAGGTTGAGCAGGCAGCGACCCACGCCTGGGGCGAAGCGCACGTCGCGGGCCTTGGTTGGGTCGGCTTCGACCCGGCCAACAATATCTGCCCGGACGCACGCTATGTGCGTGTAGCCTCCGGCCTCTGCTACCGCGATGCCGCCCCCGTTTCAGGCATGCGCATCGGCACGCCGGGCGAAAAGCTCTCGGTCGTCGTCACGGTAGAAGATCAGGGACAGATGCAGAGCCAGAGCTGAGCGGCGGCCTCGGAAGAACTCTGTATCGAGATCTGGCCGAGCCGCCGCAGGGCGGCTCGGATCGTTTTGGGCCGTGGTTAGGCCAGCGTGTAAGCTGTCTTGACGGTCGTGTAGAACTCCGCCGCGTACTTGCCCTGCTCGCGCGGGCCATAGGACGAACCCTTGCGGCCGCCGAAGGGAACGTGGAAGTCGACGCCCGCGGTCGGCAGATTGACCATCACCATGCCGGCTTCGGAGTTACGCTTGAAATGCGTGGCGTGCTTGAGGCTCGTCGTGGCGATGCCGGCTGACAGGCCGAACGGCGTGTCGTTGGCGGTCGCCAGCGCTTCTTCGTAGTCCTTGACGCGGATGACCGATACAACAGGACCGAAGATTTCCTCCCTGCTGATACGCATCTGGTTCGTGGCTTCCGTAAACAGCGTTGGCTGCAGATAGAAGCCGGGCGTCTCGCGGGTGATGAGTTCGCCGCCGAAGGCGAGTTTCGCGCCTTCTTGTCTGCCGATCTCGATATAGTCCGTATCGGTCTTCAACTGTCTTTCATCGACGACCGGCCCGATGTGCGTGCCAGGCTTCAGCGCGTTGTCGACGACGAGCGTCTCCAGCTTTTGCGTCAGCGCGGCAACAAACTTGTCGTGGATGCCTTCGGTGACAATCAAACGCGAAGACGCAGTGCAGCGCTGGCCGGTAGAGAAGAAGCCGGAATTGGCGGCCGCTTCGACGGCGACGGTGAGATCGGCATCGTCGAGGACGACCATCGGGTTCTTGCCGCCCATTTCCAGCTGGAACTTGCGGTTGTGCTCGATCGAGGCTGCCGCGACGCGGCGGCCCGTGCCGGTGGAACCGGTAAACGTGATGCCCGCGACATCAGGACTGTCGAGCATCGCCTGGCCGACAACCGAACCCTTCCCCATGACGAGGTTCAGTACGCCCTTCGGCAGGCCGGCACGGTGCAGGATGTCGACGATTGCCCAGGAGCAGGCCGGAACGAGTTCCGCCGGCTTGAAGACGATCGTGTTGCCATAGCAGAGCGCCGGCGCGATCTTCCAGGCAGGAATCGCGATCGGAAAATTCCAGGGCGTGATGATGCCGATCACGCCGAGCGGGTCGCGGGTGATCTCGACGCCAATGTTGGGGCGAACCGACGGGATGACCTCGCCTGCAAGGCGCAATGCTTCGCCAGCGAAAAATTCAAAAATCTGCGACGCACGAACGGTCTCGCCAATCGCTTCGGGAAGCGTCTTGCCCTCTTCGCGGGCAAGCAGGGCGCCGAGCTCGTCCTTGCGGGCCATGATCTCGTCGCCGGCCTTCTTCAGGATGACGTGGCGCTCCCAGATGCCCGAACGCGACCAGGCAGGAAAGGCTGCCTTGGCGGCGGCAATCGCATTCTTCGTGTCTTCGGCCGTACCGTCCGCATAAAGGCCGACGACCTCGTTGGTGTCCGACGGATTGATGTTCTTGGTCGCGTCCGAGCCGACCCATTCGCCGGCAATGAGGTTCTGATAAATGGTCATGGGCTGATGAGGCCTCCTTCACCGTTCTATAGAAACGGTCCGGCCGCCGAAGCGGCCGGGCCTTGCGAAATCAGAGCTGCTTGACGGCAATCTCTTCTTCGGCGGCAATCTTCAGAGGGTTGCGCAGCGGCAGGCCAAACTCGGCGACTTCGATTTCGAAGACATCGCCCTGTTCCGCCTTGATGCCTTCCGCGAAGGAGAGCGTTGCCGTTCCGAACATGTGGACGTGGACATCGCCGGGCACACGGAACAGGCCGTACTTGAAGTGATGATATTCGAGATTGGCAAAGGTGTGCGACATGTTCGCCTCGCCCGACAGGAAGGGCTTTTCGAAGATCACCTTGTCGCCGCGCTTGATGCGCGAGGTGCCGCGGATGTCTTCCGGCGCCACGCCGATGCGGATTTCCGGACCGAAGCTTGCCGGGCGCAGCTTGGAGTGCGCGAGGTAGAGGTAGTTGATCCGCTCCGTGACGTGATCGGAGAACTCGTTCGACAGCGCAAAACCGATGCGGAACGGAGTACCGTCTTCCGCGATGACATAGACGCCCGCCATTTCAGGCTCTTCGCCGCCATCAAGCGCAAAGGACGGGGAAACGAGCGGCGTGCCGGGGGCCGCCGAACCGTAGCCGTTGCCCTTGTAGAACCACTCGGGCTGGACGCCCTTCTCGCCGGCTTTCGGCTTGCCGTTCTCGAGGCCCATCTTAAACATCTTCATCGAGTCGGTGAGCGTCTCTTCAGCCGCCTCGGAGGTCTTCTTGTGCATGGAGTCGCGCGTGGCGGCCGAGCCCAGGTGGGTGAGGCCCGTGCCCGTCAGGTGCAGGTGCGCCGCATCGGGATGCGTCATCGGCGGCAGGAAGCGGCCCTCGGCATAAGCCTTTTCGAGATCGACCGCATCGCCGTAGCCATGCGCTTCGATCACCGAAACCAGCGACTTGCCGCCGTTTGCGGCTTCCATGGCCAGCGCATAGACGCTGCCGGCATTCTTGACGGCTTTCGCGGTACCGCCCGGCTCGCGCACGGCGACAATGATCTCTCCGTTCGAACCCTTGATCTGCGAAATGAGCACGGTCTTCATCCTTTTTTCGATAGCGCGGAAAATGCTCCGCCAATCCGGCTCTCAAAGGAGCCGGATTGGTAAGTTCACATGACTGCGAATGCGTGCGCAGCGCCGGAGCGCTTAGCCCTTGTTCTTGTTGTAGACGTCGAAGAAGACGGCAGCGAGAAGCACCAGTCCCTTGACCATCTGCTGGAAGTCGATGCCAAGGCCGACGATCGACATGCCGTTGTTCATGACACCCATGATGAAGGCGCCGATGACAGCACCGGTGATCTTGCCAACGCCGCCGGATGCCGAGGCACCGCCGATGAAGCAGGCCGCGATAACGTCAAGCTCGAAGCCGACGCCCGCCTTCGGGGTCGCCGAGTTCAGGCGAGCTGCGATGATCATGCCCGCGAGGCCAGCCAGGACACCCATGTTGACGAAGGTGTAGAAGCTCAGGCGCTCGGTGTTGATACCCGAGAGCTTGGTTGCCTTCTCGTTGCCGCCCATGGCGTAAATGCGGCGACCGATTGTCGTGCGGCGCGTTACGAAGGCGTAGGCCGCGATCAACACGAGCATGACGACGAGAACGTTCGGCAGGCCCTTGTAGCTCGAAAGCTGATAGCCGAGAAACAGGATTGCCAGCGACAGGACGGCGTTCTGCGCGATGAAGAAGCTCGTCGGCTCGACATCGATACCATGGCTCTCGTTGACCTTGCGGCGGCGCCAAGCGAGATAGAAAAGGACAACAGTAATGGCAAGCGTCAAGATCAGGGACGTGGAATGCAGCGGAACACCAGCGACATCGATCATCGTGCCCGGTAGGAAGCCGGTCGAGATGACCTGAAAGTCCTTCGGGAACGGGCCGATGTTCTTGCCGCCGAGCACAAACAACGTGAGGCCACGGAAGACGAGCATACCCGCCAGCGTAACGATGAAGGACGGGATGCGGTGATACGCAATCCAGTAACCTTGGGCAGCACCGATCAGACCGCCGATGATCAAGCACAGGATGCCCGCCACCACAAAATTCATTTGCCAGGTGACGGTCATGATTGCGGCAACAGCACCGACGAAGGCGACGATCGAGCCGACCGAGAGGTCGATGTGACCGGCCACGATGACGAGCAGCATGCCAAGCGCCATAATGACGATGAAGGAGTTCTGCAGAACGAGGTTCGTCAGATTGACCGGCTTGAAGAGAATACCGCCGGTATAAAACTGGAAGAAGACCATGATCGCGACGAGCGCGATAAGCATGCCATATTCGCGGATATTGCCCCTGATATAGTCGGCAACAGATACGACGTTACTTTCCTCGGTGGCTGAAGGGTTGACCGGAGTCATTGTTTCTTCTCCCCTGAGCGCATGATAGCGCGCATGATGGTTTCTTGGCTCGCCTCTCCCTTTGGCAGTTCCGCCACGATACGTCCTTCATTCATGACGTAGATGCGGTCGCACGTGCCAAGCAGTTCCGGCATTTCCGATGAGATCATCAGAACGCCTTTGCCGTCGGCGGCGAGCTGGTTGATGATAGTATAGATTTCGTATTTTGCTCCGACATCGATACCGCGTGTGGGTTCATCGAGGATCAAAACGTCAGGATCGGAGAACAACCACTTCGACAGCACGACCTTCTGCTGATTGCCGCCCGAGAGATTGACCGCTTCCTGGAAGATGCTGGAGCTGCGGATGCGCAGCTTCGAGCGGTAGTCCGATGCGACCTTCGATTCCTTGATACTGTCAATAACCGTGGCGCTCGACACGCCGGCCAGATTGGCGAGCGTCGTGTTGTGAACGATGTTCTCGCCGAGCACGAGCCCGAGATGCTTGCGGTCTTCAGTCACATAGGCAAGACCGGCATCGATCGCCTTGCGAACGGTGCTGACATCCACCGGCTTGCCGTGCATGGACACGTCGCCATGGATCTTGTGTCCGTAGGACTTGCCGAACAGGCTCATCGCAAATTCGGTGCGACCGGCGCCCATCAGGCCCGCGATACCGACCACTTCGCCCTTGCGGACGGTGACGTTGATGTCGTGCAGAACCTGGCGGTCCCGGTGATGCTGGTGATAAGCGTTCCAGTTCTTCACCTCGAGGATCGTCTCGCCGATCGGCACTGAGCGCGGCGGATAACGATCGGCGAGCTCGCGGCCCACCATGTTCTTGATAATGATGTCTTCGCTGATCTCTTCGGTCTGACAGTCGAGCGACTTCACCGTCATGCCGTCGCGCAGAACCGTGATCTGGTCGGCGACCTTGCGCACTTCGTTGAGCTTGTGCGTGATGATGATCGACGTCAGGCCCTGGTTGCGGAACTCGATCAGGAGTTCCAGCAGCGCGTCGGAATCCTTTTCGTTGAGCGAAGCCGTGGGCTCGTCGAGGATCAGCAGCTTTACGCTCTTCGACAACGCCTTGGCGATTTCGACCAGCTGCTGCTTGCCGACGCCGATGTCGGTGACGAGCGTTTCCGGCGACTCCTTGAGGCCGACCTTGCTCAGCAGCTCTTTCGTGCGCTTGAAGGCTTCCTGCCACTTGATGATGCCGTTCTGGGCGACTTCGTTGCCGAGGAAGATATTTTCGGCGATCGACAAGAGCGGCACCAGCGCCAGTTCCTGGTGAATGATGACGATGCCGATTTCTTCGGAGTCCTTGAGTGCCTTGAAATGACGGACGTCGCCTTCGTAGACAATGTCGCCGTCGTAGGTTCCGGCCGGGTAAACGCCGGAGAGAACTTTCATCAGGGTCGACTTTCCGGCCCCGTTTTCACCCACCAATGCGTGGATCTCACCCTGTCGAACCTTGAGGTTCACATTCTCAAGCGCCTTTACGCCTGGGAACGTCTTGGTGATGTTCCGCATTTCGAGGATTGTATTGTCCATGGTCATAATCCAGCGCCAGCAGCCAAAAGGGGCGCGGCGATCATAAAATTGAAGACCGGAACCCGCAAGCAGCGGATTCCGGCCAACTTGGTACAATTATTACTTCAGCTGGTCAGCCTTGTAGTAACCGCCTTCGACGAGGATCTTCTCGTAGTTGGTCTTGTCAACTGCGACCGGGGTCAGCAGGTAGGACGGAACAACCTTGACACCGTTGTCGTAGGTCTTGGTGTCGTTGACTTCAGGCTCCTTGCCTTCCATCAGGGCGTTGACCATGCCGACGGTCACCTTTGCGAGGTCGCGGGTGTCCTTGAAGATCGTGGAGTGCTGCTCGCCAGCGATGATCGACTTGACCGACGGAACTTCAGCGTCCTGGCCGGAAACGACCGGGAGCGGCTGGTCCGGGGTGCCGTAGCCAACGCCCTTCAGCGACGAGATGATGCCGATGGACAGACCGTCGTAAGGCGACAGAACTGCATTGACCTTCGCGTCGGTGTAGTTAGCCGAGAGCAGGTTATCCATGCGAGCCTGGGCCGTTGCCGCATCCCAGCGCAGCGTGCCGACCTTGTCCATGCCGGTCTGGCCGGACTTCACGACGAGCTTGCCGCTGTCGATGTAAGGCTGCAGAACCGACATCGCGCCGTCATAGAAGAAGAAGGCGTTGTTGTCGTCCGGCGAACCACCGAAGAGCTCGATGTTGAACGGACCCTTACCATCCTTAAGGCCGAGGGCATCAACAATGGACGTTGCCTGCAGAACGCCGACCTTGAAGTTGTCGAACGTCGCGTAGTAGTCGACGTTGCCCGAATCGCGGATCAGGCGGTCGTAAGCGATGACCTTGATGCCTGCGTCGTGAGCCTTCTGGAGAACGTCGGAAAGCGTCGTGCCGTCGATAGCGGCGATGACGAGAACCTTAACGCCCTTCGTGACCATGTTCTCAATTTGAGACAGCTGGTTCGGAATGTCGTCGTCTGCGTACTGCAGGTCGGTGCTGTAGCCAGCTTCCTGGAGCTGCTTGACGATGTTGTTACCGTCATCGATCCAGCGAGCGGACGACTTCGTGGGCATTGCAATGCCGACAGTCCCCTTGTCGGCTGCCATAGCCGGCATTACGAACGAAGCGACGCCAAAGGCCGCCGCTGCCATCAACGAGATAATGGATTTCATATCTCTCTCTCCCTTAGTTAATAAACGCACGGACGAAAAATCGCCCGCTCCGAAACTGTGGCAGGTTCCGTCTTGGATAATTACTTCAGATGGTGAGAAACGAAGTAGGTCTCCTCCACGCTCTCACACGTGTTGAGTGCCAACCAGCACACGGCGGCAAACTGGTATGGATTCCTATAACTGTCAAATAGAATAACTGGCAAAGTGCATAACAATTTTGGTATATCGTTAAAAAGTATTACTTTTGATGGAGCGCGGTTGGGAGGCCGCAACCATGGCGTTCATTTCAGACCCGCAGACCGATGCCAATGTGGACATTCATACCGATATTTTCGGTGACGACGCCTTTTTGAGATCGGGGCTTAAACTGAATCACCTGCGGATGATCGTCGCAATCGAAGATAGCGGCCAAATTTCAGCCGCCGCCGAGGTGCTGAACATTTCGCAGCCGGCGGCATCGCGAATCCTGTCGGAAATGGAATCGATCGTTAAGACACCGCTTTATGAGCGAGTGGCGCGCGGCGTCGTACTGACGACCTTCGGACAGGCGCTTGCCAGACGGGCGCGCAAGATCATGCTGGAACTTCGCGAGGCCGGCCGCGAGATTGCCGAACTGAAGACGGGAAAGGGCGGCGCCGTCTTCATCGGCGCGGTTACCGCGCCGGCCATGAGCCTTGTGGTACCGGCGATCAAGCGGGTTAGAACCGCCCTGCCCGGCATAGAGGTGACCATACAGGTCGAAACGAGCAACGTGCTCGCCCGCGAACTGCTGGCCGCCCGGCACGACTTCATTATCAGCCGCATTCCCGACGATCTTAATCCGCGCTTGTTCCAGGTCCAGGAGATCGGCGTGGAGAAGGCTTGCCTGATCGTGCGGGGAGGCCATCCGTTGCTGAAGAAGAAGGTCGCCTCCCTGGAGGACCTCCCACGATATGATTGGGTCTTCCAGCCGGCGGGGACGCTGCTGCGCCGGACGATCGAGGACTTGTTCCTGTCTCGCGGCGTGCCGCTGCCGGAAAATATCGTCAACACCTCGTCGCTACTGCTCACCTGCGCGACGGTTTGCCAGACGGATGCAATCGCTCCGATCGCGCTTGACGTCGCGCAGTTCCTGGCGACCCACAAGTCGAAGGCGTCGGATGTGCGGGTATTGCCGATCGATTTCGAGATCAATGTCAGGCCCTACAGCCTGATCACGGTGAAGGAGCGGGCGCTCCCCCCGAG
This sequence comes from Rhizobium sp. BK538, assembly GCF_014197575.1. Taxonomy (NCBI): domain Bacteria; kingdom Pseudomonadati; phylum Pseudomonadota; class Alphaproteobacteria; order Hyphomicrobiales; family Rhizobiaceae; genus Rhizobium; species Rhizobium sp. BK538. Next base: position 53,905 of record NZ_JACIFT010000005.1, on the reverse strand, counting down.
CGCGCGGCTCCTTTATGACCTAGTACTGGCCGAGAGCAAGAAAGCGGCCGCGGGCTGACAAGCTTTGCACCATTTTGCTCGCATCTAATGCCCGCCGCCAAAGGAGGGCAATCATGCTGTTCAGCCAATCGGTGTTCCAGTCCGTGCTCGACCGCCTGAAGGCGGAGGACGAGACTGTCGAACAGGATGCGCCCGCTTCGGCCCGTGTGAGCGGTCTCAACACTGGACTCGCTTTCAACGTCATGGAAGGGGTCTCGGTATCGTCAGCACGGCCCGACCAGGCGTATTTCGAGACACTGGAATTCATCGCTCCGGAGACGGTGGCCGAGCCCCTGCCGCCTCCTGAACCGGAGCCCGAGCCGGTAATGCCGGATTATCTTGCACGCATCACAGCAGAAGACATCGCCGCCGAATTGGATATTTCAGCGCGCGATACGGTGCAAAGTCTCAGCGTGAAACGGCGCGCCTTTGCCAAGAAGAACCATCCAGATCGCGTTGATCCGCTGTTCCGCGAGAACGCGACGAAGCGGATGACCACAGCCAATCTGCTGATCGACCAGGCACTGCGCCGCATTGCCCGCTGACTAGTCCGCGTCCTTCTTGTTTTCCTTGTTTTCCTTGTTTTCCTTGTTTTCCTTGTCTTCCTCGTCGTCGTCGTTATCGGTCGATGGCGGCGTGGCGTTCTGCGCCGACTGCGGCTTGTAGGTCCAGAACAGCATGTAGACCGCGTAGACACCGGCACCGCCCGACAGGACGGCCCAGAATGGATCGCCGGTAATGATTTCGACCAGCGCCCAGCCGAAGCAAACGGCCACAATCAGGATGCGAACCCAAAGCGGGCGATAGGCCGGATGTTGTGGATCGATCAGTTGCATCTCATTCCCATAGCTGAATTGTCACACGTCTTTAAGGTGGATTTTGAAAATGTGAAAGAGCGCCGGCTTGACGCGGCGGACATAAAATGGAATGAAAATTCCACATTAGATGCAATTCGGTTCATCTGTTCCGAATCCAAGGGAGGTTCTCATGACAGTCAGATTTGGTCTTCTCGGCGCCGGCCGCATCGGCAAGGTTCATGCGAAGGCCGTCAGCGGCGATGCCAACGCCAAGCTCGTTGCCGTCGCCGACGCGTTCCCGCAGGCAGCCGAAGCGATCGCATCCGCCTACGGCTGCGAGGTCCGCACAATCGAGGCGATCGAAGCCGCCAAGGATATCGATGCTGTCGTCATCTGCACCCCTACCGACACCCATGCCGATCTGATCGAGCGCTTCGCGCGCGCCGGCAAGGCCATCTTCTGCGAAAAGCCGATCGATCTCGACGTTGCCCGCGTCAAGGCCTGCATCAAGGTCGTCGACGAGACCAGGGCCAAGCTGATGGTCGGCTTCAACCGCCGTTTCGACCCGCACTTCATGGCCGTTCGCAAGACGATCGATGACGGCCGAATCGGCGACGTCGAAATGGTCACCATCACCTCGCGCGATCCGGGCGCTCCGCCGGTCGATTACATCAAGCGTTCGGGCGGCATCTTCCGCGACATGACGATCCATGACTTCGACATGGCCCGCTTCCTGCTTGGTGAGGAGCCGGTTGCCGTCAGCGCCACTGCCGCGGTCCTCGTCGACAAGGCGATCGGCGAAGCCGGCGACTACGACAGCGTTTCGGTGATCCTGCAGACCAAGTCCGGCAAGCAGGCGATCATCTCCAACTCGCGCCGCGCCACCTATGGCTACGACCAGCGCATCGAAGTGCATGGCTCGAAGGGCATGGTCGCCGCCGAAAACCAGCGCCCGGTGTCGATCGAGGTTGCCAACGGCTTCGGCTACACCCGCCCGCCGCTGCACGACTTCTTCATGACCCGCTACACCGAAGCCTATGCCAACGAGATCGCGAGCTTCATCGCCGCGATCGAGAAGGGCGCGAAGATTACGCCGTCCGGCGCCGATGGCCTCGCTGCTCTGGCACTTGCCGACGCTGCCGTGCAGTCCGTCAAGGAAGGCAAACTCATCAAGATTGGCTGACGGCCCTCTCCCGACCGAAAGCCACCTGTGAAATGGCCGGGTCCCTGCCCGGCCATTTCTCGTTTCATTGCTATGCTGCGCGGGACGCACGGCTAGTCCGATCCCTGAATGCCGGACAGAACCAGCTCCTGATCGATCACTGACAATGCCCTGTCCAGATGCCCCTCGAAGACGAGGATCGATTCGTCAGGTACGACGCGGATCTCCGGCATCCCTTCCATTCGCACGACATGCGCTTGGCCAAGCCCTTCCTCGATCCCTTGTCGCAACAGATCATAGTAGCGCGTTCCCGGACCGGTGATCGCGATCGGCATACGCTCCGTCAGGCTGAGGAGACGCGAAAGCCCGTTTCCGAGTGCGATACCGGCCTGCCTGAACGCAAAAGCGGACATGCGATGCCCCTGGCGCGCTCGCGCGGCGATCTTGTCGAGCTCGGCGACCGGCACGAACTTGGCCGGGATCGTGTCGAGCGGCACTTCGAAGGCCATGCGCAAAATGGCATAGAATCCGGCATAGGCCTCGATGCACCCCCTGCTTCCACAGCGACAAAGGCCTCCGTTTGCCATATGCAGCATATGACCGAAATTCGGCGCCGAGATCTCACGCTCCCCCTGCCCCGTGCGCCGAACGATGCCGAGGCCGATGCTATGTCCGAGCGACAACGCCGCCAGCGAGCGGAATTCCGCTGGCCTGGTATTTTCCTCATGCGCGCCGAGCGCCGCCGCAACCAGCTGCGTCTCGTTGCCGAGAATGATCTTGGCCTGCCAGTCCGGCCGTAATGCCGATTCAAAGTCGATCTGGTTGCTGCCGAAAATCGGAGACCACACCAGCACGGGGTCCGTTGCATGCACGAGACCTTTGCTGCTGATCGATATCAGCAGCACTTTTTCCTGGGAAAGCTTTGAGCGTGAAAGAATGCGTGCAAGCCCCTCCCTGATGGAGGCAATAAACCGCTCGGAACCGGCGGGATCGTGCGACCTTTCCTCGCTGAACCGGTCGATGAGCCTGCCGGCATAGTCGACGAGCGAATACTGGACGCCATCCGATGAAATGATCACGACGACAAGGTAGCCGCAGTCGCGCCGTTGCCGAAACAGCACGCGCGGACGCCCTCTCCCGCTCGTTGCCTGGTGTTCGGATTTCTCGATGATCTGCGCTTTTTCCAGATCGGCGGTGATCGCCGAGATCGTCGCCGAGGAAAGCTTCGTAAATTCGGAAATCTCCGTATGCGCCAACGCGCCATGTCTTCGAAGCGCGGCGAGCACGAGGACGCTATTTCGCTGCCGGACCAATTCCGTGCTCGACTTGGTCAGCATATATGCCGGCCCTCTCCCCCTCGCATTCCGCCCTCGTTCACACAGCATCTCCAGCAGTTTTCCGCAACGGAAACGAAGCTGATAGTGCGGTGTTGACAGTTGAAAAAATCTCTGACACTAAATTTCTCGACTGTCGAGAAAATAATTGGAACTTCTCGTCAGCGAACCGCGGCGGCCGGAGGAACCACTGGCTGGGGCTGGCCGCAACTCACTCGGGAGGATAATTATGAAGTCAATTTTGAAGCTGATGGCCGGGGCGGCCATCCTCGTGTCGGTCCACACTGCCGCCATGGCTGCCGATCTCGTCGTTGGCGTTTCCTGGTCGAACTTCCAGGAAGAGCGCTGGAAGACGGACGAAGCTGCCATCAAGAAGGCACTGGAAGCCAAGGGCGCCAAGTACATCTCCGCCGACGCCCAGTCGTCTGCCGCAAAGCAGCTGACCGACGTTGAATCGCTGATTTCGCAGGGCGCGAATGCACTCATCATCCTCGCTCAGGATAGCGACGCCATCGGCCCGGCCATCGAAAAGGCCGCCGCTGAAGGCATCCCGGTCGTCGGTTACGACCGTCTGATCGAAAATCCGGCTGCCTTCTACATCACCTTCGACAACAAGGAAGTTGGTCGTCTGCAGGCTGAAGGCGTGTTCAAGGTGAAGCCGGAAGGCAACTATGTCTTCATCAAGGGCTCTTCGTCCGACCCGAACGCGGACTTCCTGTTCTCGGGCCAGATGGAAGTGCTGAAGGCCGCCGTGGATGCCGGCAAGATCAAGAACGTTGGCGAAGCCTATACCGACGGCTGGCTGCCAGAGAACGCACAGCGCAACATGGAGCAGTTCCTGACGGCGAACAACAACAAGGTTGATGCCGTTGTTGCTTCGAACGACGGCACCGCCGGTGGCGCCATCGCAGCCCTCGACGCGCAGGGCCTCGCCGGCTCCGTACCGGTTTCCGGTCAGGACGCCGACAAAGCCGCTCTCAATCGCGTTGCGCTCGGCACACAGACGGTCTCCGTCTGGAAAGACTCACGCGAACTCGGCAAGCGCGCCGCCGAAGTCGCGCTCGACCTCGCTGCCGGCAAGAAGATGAACGAGATCGAAGGCGTTCAGACCTTCAAGGGTGGCGCCAAGGGCGTTCCGATGGAGTCGGTCTTCCTGAAGCCGCTTCCGATCACCAAGGACAACCTGAACGTCGTCATCGATGCCGGCTGGATCTCCAAGGCTGAAGCTTGCCAAGGCGTCAAGGCCGGCAGCGTCAAGGCTTGCGACTAATCGACGGCCGCAAGGCATAGATTGCCGGCGCCGCAACGGCTGAAACCGTTGCGGCGCCGGATGCGGATTGGAACCGTCGGTCGATGGTCTATCCGCCTCACCCAACCATCGCGGCCTTGATTCCCTGCCGGTTTCATGTCGCGGGACAGAGCGACCGAAATTCGGAAGCACGGCGATGGTCAGTACAAGAACGGGGCGACGCCGCCGGCATCGACGTGATGCGAAGCGGATCAAACGTCCAAACAGTGGGGGAACGGCAAACCCATGGCCGAAATGGTAAAATCCACAACTTCAAGCGGACCGAGCATGGCTGAGGGCAACCTCGTCAGCCGCTTCTTCCGCGCGACCGAAATCGACACGCGCCTCCTCGGTATGATCGGTGCGCTGCTTATCATCTGGATCGGCTTTCACATCATCACCGGCGGGCTGTTTCTGACGCCGAGAAACCTGTGGAACCTTTCGGTTCAGACAACCGACATCGCGATCATGACGACCGGGATGGTTCTCATTATCGTGACGCGCAATATCGACCTCTCGGTCGGCTCCGTGCTTGGCCTCTGCGCCATGATCATGGGCGTCACGCAGGCGAAAATCCTGCCCGAATTCATCGGCTTCGATAGCCCTTTCACCTGGATCGTCACGCTGATCGTCGGCCTCATCGCCGGCGCACTGATCGGTACCTTCCAGGGCCTCATCATCGCCTTCCTGAACGTTCCCTCCTTCATCGTGACGCTCGGCGGTCTGCTCGTCTGGCGCGGCGCCACCTGGCTCGTCACCAGCGGCCAGACGGTTGCCCCGATGGACCAGACCTTTCGCATCATGGGCGGCGGTGCCGAAGGCTCGATCGGCGCTACCTGGAGCTGGATCGTTGGCGTGCTCGCCTGCCTTTTCGTCATCGGCAGCATCCTGAACTCGCGCCGCCAGCGCAAACGCTTCGGCTTCCCGCGGCGCCCGGTCTGGGCCGAGTACTTCCTGTCGGCGCTCTCCTGCGTGTTGATCCTCGGCGCCGTCTGGATCGCCAACAGCTATTACTGGCCGATCAATATCGCCAAGAGGTACGCCGAGGCGAACAACATTCCGTGGCCCGAAACCGGCCTAGATATCCCCTACGGCATTGCCGTGCCGGTTCTGATCGCAATCATCGTCGGCATCATCATGACCTTCATCGCCACCCGCCTGCGCTTTGGCCGTTACGTCTTCGCGATCGGCGGAAATCCTGAGGCGGCAGAACTTGCCGGTATCAAGACCCGCTGGGTCACTGTCCGCATCTTCGCGCTGATGGGCATGCTCGCCGCCGTCGCGGCAGCGATTTCGACCGCCCGCCTCAACGCCGCCACCAATGCCCAAGGTACGTTGGACGAACTGTATACGATCGCCGCAGCCGTCATCGGCGGCACGTCACTGGCCGGCGGTACCGGCACGATCGCCGGCGCTATGCTCGGCGCACTGGTGATGCAGTCGCTGCAGTCAGGGATGGTACTTGCCCATGTCGACACGCCGCTGCAGAGCGTCGTCGTCGGTGCGGTGCTGGTCGTCGCCGTCTGGCTCGACACTGTCTATCGTTCACGTGCCAAGTAAGAGGAGTCCTAGATATGACTGATCAACGCACTCCCCAGAGCCAGAACGCTCCTCTTGTGGAACTCAAGAACATCTCGATCTCCTTCGGCGGTATCCACGCCGTGGACAACGCTTCCGTCGATCTCTACCCCGGCGAAGTCGTCGCGCTTCTCGGCCATAACGGCGCCGGCAAGTCGACGCTGATCAAGATCCTCTCGGGCGCCTACAAGCGCGACAGCGGCGAGATCCTGATCAACGGCGAGCCGGCCGACATCCGCAATCCGCGCGATGCGAAGAAGTACGGCATCGAGACGATCTACCAGACGCTCGCCGTCGCCGATAACGTCGACGCCGCCGCCAACCTCTATCTCGGCCGCGAGCTGCGTACCCCCTGGGGCACGCTGGACGACGTCGCCATGGAAGCCTCCGCGCGCGAGGTGATGGGGCGTCTCAACCCCAATTTCCGTCGCTTCAAGGAGCCCGTGAAGGCGCTCTCCGGCGGCCAGCGGCAATCGGTGGCGATCGCTCGCGCTATCCTCTTTAACGCCCGCATCCTGATCATGGACGAGCCGACGGCCGCCCTTGGTCCCCAGGAAACGGCGCAGGTCGGCGAGCTGATCAAGCAGCTGAAAAAGGAAGGCATCGGCATCTTCCTGATCAGCCACGACATCCACGACGTCTTCGATCTCGCCGACCGCGTCTCGGTGATGAAGAACGGCCAGGTCGTCGGCCACGCCCGCACCGAGGACGTCACCAAGGACGAAGTGCTCGGCATGATCATCCTCGGCAAGGTGCCGCCGAAGGCCATCCCTGGCCCTGGCGCCATGCAGGTCTGACCCCGGACGTGAGATATAAAAGTCCGCCGCCCGCAAGAACGGCGGACTTTTCATTTTGTAGATTGAAGCCAGCGAGAAGCTAGGCTAAGAACCACGCATCGGACAGGCGATTCAAACGCCTCAGGCATGCACCCGTAGCTCAGCTGGATAGAGTGTTGGATTCCGATTCCAAAGGTCACAGGTTCGAATCCTGTCGGGTGCGCCACCAATTGACGAGTCTGTGTCGCCACATAAGCGCGAACTGACGCCACTGCTTCGCGGACTCTCGACACCATAAGTGCGAACTGGACCGGCCTGAAGGGCCGTCTTCGGCTTATTTCGACATTTCCCATCCTGGTGTAGCGACCGCGGAGGGACGCGTAGGTCGGCCTACCTGTTGTTGCGATAGTTCGATCGGCAGCGAAGCGCGGTGAGCGCCACCGTGATCCAGCGGCCTCTCCTCCGATCGTTCCGACCAGCTTTGTCTCATCTGAGCTTGGGTTCTGGCAATCGAGTGGCCTACCGAGTTCTTCCCCACTGCCGCCCTCTTTACAATTGTTGACACGTAACGACGTTCCCCAGGTTGACCGCGAAAAGAGGCTTCAAACGGCCATTCGCCAGTTATCCTCAACAACCAGTTAACAGGTCGAAAAACCCCTTCGTACGCGGAAAATGGCATTGTATTGAGCTCAAACTCGCCGCTTTTCGATCCCGTTACGAAATACAGCACGTGTATATGGATCGCCTCGTTACAGTTCAATTTAATTGAAAATTCGCTCATCGGGACAAGTACTCGGATATACAGTGATTAATACTAGGCAGCGATTTCGCGAACAGGATTCACCGTCATATCCTTCGGCAGCTGCAACCGGGTTCCGCGCTTGAGACCAGGAGTCGTGGTTCGACATCACTCAGCATGAATCCTTGGGGACAAGAACCACTTGGTCAGGATCCCACGCCATGTCCTTCAGGGCGCAGCTTTGGTTTTCCGCATGCATTGGCGATTTTCGTGCAACTTCACGACCACGGATCATGGGTTAGTAAGTCAACTCATGATAGAATTACTCAGTGATTCTCATTCCCGGATTTTTTTACAGAGACGGTTGTGACGAAGTATTCGATCAAGCCGAACAGACTGCTCAAACACGTTCTGAAGATCGATATTCCGTTCAACAACAATAGTTACTGTGCAGGGTTCGAATTCTCGGCGTGGCGTTGCGATGCTCTAGCGAGACACCTGATCGAATGGATTCTCGACTACGCCCTTAAGGAGGACGAGCTCGATGTCAATCATTCGAACTCATACGTCAAGATGCAGCAGGCGGCGGTCAGGTCTATACGAGCGACAACTACAAGCGCCGGGGAGAGGTTGGCGAAATTTTGCTGCATGCGGTCTGCCGCGACTTCTTCGGCACGATCCCCATTGCACCGCGCGTCTTCTACCTGACATCGTCGAACGATGTCGTGAAGTCGTTTGACATGGCGCACTGTGCGGTATCTCGGCGAACGCAAGTTCGAACATTATGCCTTCGCGGAGATCGCACTCAATTCTTCAAGATCCAGATCACGCTCCAGTTCGCGGAGGGTTTCGTCATCGATTTGTCCCGAACGATGCAGTCGGATCAGTTCCGTCCGGCCGACGGCAACCGCCTCTAGGACGACGTCGAAATGGGCGTGAAGCATCGGCATGTAATCCACGGTCCGCTCCGCGTAATCCACGATGGCCGTCGCCCGATGCTCGTACCTCTTCAGCAGTTGGGGATGGATGAGGTTCCCCTCGATGTCGTAAGCGAGATCTCTCACCTTCGTGAACTGGACTTGTGCCATCGCCGCCTCGGCCTGGCTCATCGTCATCGGCGCGCGCTCGGCTTCCGCCTCTCCCAAGCCAGCCCAGGAAATCACCGCACCTAGCGTCGTCCCCTGCACGAGCACCGTCCCCATGATCACGGCAAAGGAAATGACGAGGATGAAATCCCGCCCGGGAAACCCTTCGGGCAAGCTCAAGGCAAGCGCGAGGGTGACCACACCGCGGACGCCTGCCCAGCTCAACACCGTCGCCGCCCCCGCCCCCATCGGAACCGATCGAGCGAGTCCTACCCCGTTTGCAAGCCTGATCGCCAGATCGGAGCCGAAGACCCAGACGAAGCGAGCCGCAACGAGGGCGGCAAGGATCACAAGCGCCGGAAACGCCATGGTTTCGACCAGCACCCCGAAGCCGCCGCCGCGCTCGACGACATCGCGCAGCGATAGGCCAATCAGGATGAACACCATCGCCTCCATCAGGAAGACGAGCACTGTCCAGAATGACGTGCCGCGCATGCGCGTCCCGGCCGACATCACGGTGTGCTGGTGCCAGGAGGCGATCAGACCCGCTGTGACGGTGGCGATCACACCCGACACATGGAGTTGCTCTCCCAGAAGGTATGCGATCCAGCAGAGCAACGTGGTCGCAGCGATCATGAGGTAGTCGTCGCGCAGTCTCCGGATGAGCCTGACCCACGCGAAACCGAGCACGACCCCCACCGCCGCCCCGCCGGCGGCAAGCACAAGGAACGTCCCAACTGCACTGACCGTACTGAACGCGCCAGTCGCTGCCGCTGCAACGGCGAAGCGAAAAAGGACCAACCCGCTCGCGTCATTCAGCAGGCTCTCGCCCTCCAGAAGGATCTGAAGACGTCGTGGCAGGCGAACCCGCTCGAGTACCGCTCGGGCGGACACCGCGTCCGGCGGCGATACGATCGCTCCCAGCGCCGCGCAGGCAGCCCAAGGCAACGAAGGCATCAGCAGATGAGCGACAACAGCAACGACGATCGTGGTGAAGAGCACGGCGCCAACTGCCAGCGAGGCAATGCCGAACATGTGGCGCTTCAGCCTGTCGACGGCGATGGACCAAGCCCCGTCGAACAGAAGCGGCGGCAGGAAGATGACGAGAACAAGCTCCGGATCCACCGTTACCACTGGCAGCCCGGGGACGAAGGCCAAAGCAGCACCGCCCGTAAGCAGTGCGACCGTCGGAGGCAGTCCCAGCCGATGGGCCAGATAGTGGAGCGCGATGATCGCGAGAAACATCGCGATCACGAGTTCAAAGAGGTGGATGCCGTCCATATGTCTCCCCGTGGCCAACGTGGCCTATCAAAGAACGGCTCCGCCTAGAACGCAACCAGAGGCGACGAGATGCATCCTCATCAAAAGTCAGTGGAGACCGATACCTCTCGCCACTGCCTGATGATGTCGGCATCGCCGAGATGCTTCGCCTCGATCGCCGCAACGGTGTCGCTGCCGAACGGCATGCGAACGGGAGGCTGGGCGATGTCGGCGAATGCCACGACCTGCTGCGCGAACTTTTCCGGGTCTCCGGGCTGGTTGTGGTTCAGCGAGGACGCGCGCTCGCGAACCGCGCCGGCGGTAGCATCATAGTCGCGGATCCTGTTGCCGCTCGATGATAACGAGCTGGGGTCGAGGAAGTCCGTCCGGAAGTAGCCGGGTTCGATCACGGTAACGTGGATTCCAAGCGGTTCCAGTTCCGCATGAAGCGCCTCGGATAATCCTTCGACTGCGAACTTCGTGGAACAGTAGACACCGAATCCTGCGCCAGCGCGGTAGCCGCCGATCGATGAGATGTTGAGGATGCGACCCGACCTCTGCGCCCGCATCTGCGGGAGGACGGCACGCGTCACCGTCAGCAGACCGAAGACGTTCGTCCGATAGAGACGTTCGACTTCCTCTCCGGTGGCTTCCTCGACCGCACCGACAAGGCCGAAACCTGCGTTGTTGAGGAGCACGTCGATTGTGCCGAAGCGCTCGACTGCCTGTCGGGCAGCGTCACGCGCCTGCTCCTCGTTCGTCACATCGAGTGCGGCCGCGAGCAGGTTGCCTCGCTCTCCGAGCTTCTCCGTGACCGATCCTGCACTGCGGGCAGTCGCGACCACGTTGTCGCCGCGTTCGAAAGCAAGCTGCGCGATGCGGGCGCCGAATCCGCGCGATGCTCCGGTTATGAACCATGTCTTCATTTCGGTCTCCTTTCCTATTCAGAGGCGGCGGGCAGCGCCCAGAGCTTGTCGAAGGCAATGCTGTCGAAGAAAGCCGACGCTTTGACGATTTTGCCGCCATCGAGATCAAGGAACCACGCGTAGGTGTTCTTGTATGGCTGGCCGTCCTTCGCCGTTCCGGCGACATCGAAGAACACTATCACCGTGTCGCCGTCGGCGTACATGTTCCGGATCGTCGGCTTGAGACCGACACTCATGCGGGCGTTGAAGGGCTTGATCACCTCGTTGATGAAGGCATCCCGACTGCCATAGGATTTGGACGCGGCCGAATTGCCCGTGATTGTCCACGTGACGTTGTCTGCCAGAAGGTCGTACGGGCTTCCGGTGCCCGCAGCCCAAGCGTCGAAGGCTTTCTGGACCGTTGCCTTGTTCGCTGCCTCGTCGGCAGCGACTGCGGCTCCTGTCGCGATGAAGATTGAAATGAAGGCCGCACACGCGGTGCCCCGCAGAGTTGCCACCAATAGCTTGTTTTTGCTCATGTCAGAGTCGCCTTGGAACGAGTTGGATTGCCCCCGCAGCTCCCCGACGGGGTAGGTGAGCGGCAGGGGCAACGCCGCGAAGTCCTAGATCTGGGCCTCCCAGGCTTTGAGCTGGTGATCCTTCAGCATGTCCTCGATGACCTTCGGGCATACGTTGCGGAACTTGCCGGTATCCGCCGGAACGATCTCGATCATGCGATCGATCATCTCCTTCGGGTCCAGCCTGCCTTCCGGGGTTGCGAAGAAGTCGTCGAAGCCCTTGCGCAGGTCGGCACGCTTGGTGAAGTTCTTGCTGTCGTCCATCCAGCGGAACGGATTGTCGGCCATGGTCTCGTTGTAGCCCGTATAGTAGGCGCCGGGATTGATGGTCTGGATCTTGATCCCGTAGGCGGCGAGTTCCTGCTGCAGAGCCTCAGCAATGGATTCCAGCGCGTGCTTCGTGGAGACGTAGGTGCCCCAGTTCGCCGGCGTGAACAGGCCGCCCATCGAGGAGGTGAAGACCACCTTCTTGCCGTGATGCTTGCCCTCGCGGATCCAGCGCTGGACGACACCTTGCGTGAGCGTCAGCGGAAGGAAGACATTCGTTTCGAAGTTGCGACGGACGATGTCTACGGGGATTTCCCAGACCGGACCCGGCTCGCCCTGTCCGGCATTGTTCCAGAGGACGTCGAAGTCCCATCCCTGGGCTTGCTTGATGTCATAAGGATCCGTGAGGTCGAGACGCTCGACGCGAATTCGGTCGGCCAGACCGAGCGCCTCCACCTCGTTGCGCAGTGCGGTGACCATCGGCGAAACCTGGCAGGTGGCGATGATGTTGTGGCCGTTCTTGGCCATGCCGATGGCGGCGCCCTTGCCAAAGCCCGAACCTGCACCGGTGATGAGAATTGTTTTGGACATGGAAGTTCCTTTCGACTGGTTGGTAGTTGCCCTTGAGAGGGTTAGGCGCCCAGGGCGGCCGCGGCCGCCTGTGCGATTTCGAGATCCTGCGGGACGGACCCGCCTGACACGCCGACAGCGCCAATCATCGTGCCGTCCGCATCAACGAGCGGAATCCCGCCCGCAAAGGGGGCGAGGCCACCATTCGTAAGTTCGAGTGCGTGGGCGGGCGCGCCCGGCCTGCAATATTCCCAGACGGCCTCGCTGGTGGTCTGGAAAAGCGCGGCGGTTCGTGCCTTGCGCGTGGCAATGTCGATCGAGCCGAGCACTGCGCCATCCATGCGGCTGAACGCCTTCAGATGGGCGCCGGCATCCAGCACCGTAATGTTGACGGGGACGCCGATGTCGACGGCCTTAGCCTCGCCGGCCGAGATGATCGCCTGGGCTTGTTTGGAGGTGATTTGCAGCATGTGCTTCTCCGTTTGAGATCTTTCGATCGGCACTCACACGTGCCAGGTCGGTGATGAGCATACTGCTGGACGAATGCCGTCGTCGCCATCGTACGGGCGGCTGTCTGGTTAAGACGAGCGGCTATGCGGCTCATGCGTTGGTATTAGATGCCACGGAGCGGTATCCCCGGTCAGCTTGATGGCTCTGCCGCCTGCGCCAGGAGGGCAACCGCCGCCCTTCACACCGCTGTTGTCAGCCGTGAGCGGCCGTTGCGGGTTGAAATCCTGATGAAGACTAATCTAGTGCGGGAGCAGAGGCGGGCCGAGTGGGCTCATGCCCTTATCGCCATTTCCAGGCATTCAACAAAGGCCGTGGTGTCTATCGGCTTCCTGAAGACGGCGACGGCCCCGCTGGCAAGGGCGCTCTCCTCGAGTCCAGGCTCAGTACGAGCGGTAATCAGGATTACAGGCACCTCGGATTGCCGCTCCGCGATCAGCCTTGTCAGATGGATGCCGCTCATGCCCGGCATCTGGACGTCCGTGATGACGCAGGAACAGCCCGACATGACACCCGCCTCGATGAATTCCTCGGCTGATGCGAAACCACGGGCAACATATCCGAGCGAACGGATCAGCCTGACAAGCGCTGACCGCATCGCCTGATCGTCGTCGATAATGGAGATGAGTGGTTCCCCTGCCACGCGGCATCACTCGCTTCTTGTTAGCTTGGCCGCGGAGATAGAGCGGAGCGCTGAACGTCAGCCTCGCACACGTCCCACCCTTTGGAAATCATACTCAGGTGTTAGCGTCGTGCTCAAGTCCCAGTTTCAAGGCATCGGCCATTCGCACCAGATCGGCGAGCGTACGAGCACCCATCTTGCGCATCGCAGCACCACGATGGATTTTGACCGTCACCTCGCTCAGTCCCAGATCCCCGGCGATCTGCTTGTTCATCCTGCCGGAGGTCGCCAGCATCATCACTTCCCGCTCGCGCGTCGATAATGTGGCAAAGCGACCTTTGAGACCGGCAGTGAGGTCCTCCGTGGCGCGTCGGCTGCGATCGCGGTTGATCGCCGTGCTCACTGCATCGAGCATGTCCTGGTCGCGGAAAGGCTTCGGCAGGAAGTCTACGGCCCCGGCCTTCATGGCCCGAACCGTCATGGGAATATCGCCGTGACCGGTGATCAGGACGACGGGGTAAGTTGATGCCCAGCTCGCCAAGCTGCGCCTGGAATTCAAGCCCGTTGATGCCCGGCAGCCTTACGTCGAGTACGATGCATCCGGGTAGATCCGGTCGCTGCGCATCGATAAACTCGCGGGCAGCTCCATAGCTGCGCGTTTCAAGGCTAACCGAGCGGAACAGGCGGTCTAGCGCGCGACGCAGCGCTTCATCGTCGTCGACGATGTAGACAATCGCTCTATCGTCCGGACTGTGCGACATTTAAAGGCCCATGTTCTCTAAAAGCGTTGAAACCATAGCATGACGGAAACTGCCTCGGATGCAAGACGAAGGCATTAGCCAAGACCGTTGGACTTGATGCGGTTTGATAATCGGCTCGCCTATGGAACTGACTGAAGCAGTTCAGGAGACTATATCGGCGAACGGTTTAGACTCTTGGCTGGGCGCGACGGGATTCGGAACGCCTATTCTGGATTTTGTCGACATGGACATGGGAACAGTAAACGAAAACACGGCGCCGCCCTTCTCGGCGTTTGTCGCCCAGAGCGCGCCGCTGTGGGCCTCTATGATAGAACGGCAGATCGACAGCCCCACCCCGAGACCGCTCGGCTTGGTCGTGTAAAACGGTTCGAAGACGCGCTCCAAGGCGGCTTGCGTCAAGCCCGGACCGGAGTCCTGCACGCTGACAAAGACTTTGTCGTCGTCTCTTCCGGCGGTGATCCGAAGATTGCGATTACCATCATCGACATCGCTCATCGCCTCGATGGCGTTGGTGATCAAGTTGAGCATCACTTGCTGCAACTGTACGCGGTCTCCTCGGACGGTCGGCAAGCCCTCCGAGAGTTGGACTTGTAAGGAGACACCGCTCTTCAGGGCTTTGCCGCGGCTAAGGGCAACAATCTCGCTGAGCGCCTCGGTGATGTCCAGGTTCTCAAGCGACGGCGGTGCGTTCTTGAACAGCGAGCGTATCCGATCAATGACAGCTCCGGCTCGCGTGCCGTCCTTCACAACGTCGTCGAGCGCCTCTCTCACCTCCGCAAGATCGGGCGGGTCCCTTCCCAGCCAGCGAAACGCAGCCTGCGCGTTGGCGAGTGCAGCGGCAATCGGCTGATTGACCTCGTGCGCGATCGAGGCGGAGAGTTCGACCAGGCTTGCGACCTGCGATGCACGCGCAAGCCTGTCGTTCGCGGCCTGGAGGGCCGCCTCTGCCCGCCTCCGATCATCGATGTCGATCAGCAAGTGGAGCCAGCGGAGGATGTTGCCTTGCGGATCCCGTAGAGGCAGGCCCAGGACGTTGTACCAGCGGTAGACGCCGTCGGCGCGACGGTGGCGAATCTCGATGTTGTACGAATTGCCCTGCTGGTGCGCCTCCAGATGAGCGGCGACCGTCCGCTCGAGATCGTCCGGATGGACGACTTCGGAGACCTTCCAGCCTTTCAGCTCCTCGAATGTCTTGCCGAAATAGTCGAGGGTCAGTTGATTAAGGCCTTCGACCTCGCCTGATGGTGTCGTCACGGCGACCGGAATCGGGATGCTGTCGACGATCAACTGAAAGTCGAGCTCACGTCGCCGCAAGGCCTCCTCAGCTCGCCGAAAATCCTCGACATCGGTGACCGTTCCACACCATTTGATGATCCGTCCGGCATCGTCGAGCATCGGACTGCATTGCACGCGAACTCGGCGATACTGCCCGTCGAAGCGCCGAACGCGCGCCTCCATCTCGCCTGACTGGCCGGACGCAAGAATCGACCGCCAGCGTTCGAACAGTGCGGGCAGGTCGTCCGGGTGTGCCGCAGTCTGCCATTCCGAGCCACGGGCTTCGTCCAGACTGAGGCCGGTGTATTCAGACCAGCGTCGATTGATGAGCTCGAGCTGCCCGTCTGGCAGTGCGATCCACACCATGGCCGGAAGCGCGTCCAAAACGCGGCTGAGGTCGAACTCCATTGCTGTCCTTTCCCCTCGAAAAGTATCGATTAGAGTTTGCTTACGATGTCATTCGATCTGTGTACAGACCGAAGAGACAGACGCTGCGCAAGGAGTGCAGTATCCGCGCTTGCCGTGTACGTCATTCGAAAAACCTCTTATGATAGTTCTTCGCCCGAGAGAGCCGACGAAGAGGCCCGTGCGCCCGACCGCGGCATGTGGGAAGTGGTCGGTCGGCAGGAGCCGGATGGAAGCTTTGTTGCACAGGCAACAGGTCCGGCACCTGAGAATGGTGAGTTCTGGGCGGACGCCCTCGATCGCATCAAGGACGATCCTGACCAGCGTTATGCTATGGCCCGCCGCCACCTGCCGCTCCCGGCAGCGTGGCGGGAGAGAAGCGGACGCCCATAGAGCCGGGCGGCGACGGGTGGTACGCCCCATTTGCGCGAGCGGCCGAGCCACGTCCGCCACGAAGCGCCGCTCGTCCTCGCCCACCTTGTTTGATATGTTCGGCATCTGCCGAATATGTAGAAGAACGGGCGGGCGGCAAGCGCGAGCCCAGGATAAGGCCCATGCTTCCATATCTTGTTGCCGCGATCATCGTGATTGGGCTGCCGACACTCTACGTCGCGATGCGATACCGCGAGTACCGCAAATTCCTTGCCGGCGCGTTCTTCGTCAGCAGCGGGATGCAATTCTACTTCTACTTCGCGAAGATCCCGATCCCGCTGATGTGGACCAGCGCGGTCCAGTCGCCTGAGCTCAGCGCTGTGCGTGGCACGGTCCACTTTGTGCTCTTTCTTATCTGTCTGTATTCCGGATGGTTCTTCCGTGGCAGGCGCCGCGCGGATTAGGCCGGCAGGACGCGATGGCGAGAACATCTAGAGAACGCGAATGCAAAAAACCGGCCGCTTGGACCCTTGTTAGCAGCCGCGAGGGGCGCTTGGACTGGTATGAACGGCAGCGCGCGCGATAGGGCGTGAACGCCTCCTCCACTGGCGCCCATCGGACCGCACGACGCGACCGAACATTCATGTCTCCACCAGATATTCAGCGGAACGAATCTGCATCGTCGCGCGTATGAAATCGATACGGCGAAGAGCTGCCGCAAATAGGAACTGCATGAAAGCCCGCCGGTGCCTCTCCGGGAGCTTTACGTGATCGCGAAGCTCGATACGCTTCGCGTGGGGTGTGCTCATCCGGCGCCGGCCTATACCTTGTAGCGATCAATCGTTGCAGCGAGGATCAGCGCGACAGTCTCCATGGTCGCATCAGGATTTGCCGGACGACGCTCCGGACTGAATGCAACACCAATGACAATCGTCTCGTCAACAGTCGCTTGGACCGGCCAGAAATCGAAGCGGGATTTGTCAAAGGGGTAGACACCCGCAGCCACCATCGCGTTCGACGCAGATGCCGCTCTCGCCGCATCTATTTCCACTTCGGTTAGGTTTGCCTCGCCGTCGACCTTCACGTTGTCGCTGCCCGCGTAAACGAGGGCGACCGGAGCCTGGAGAATCTCCGCCAGGATTGAACGCGTGAGGTCTTTCGCTTGCTCTGCGGAGGTCGCTGCAATCATCTGACGCGCGTAAATCTTGAGTTTGTCCTGGTGTAGACGGAAGCGGTCAAGCTCCGCTTTGTCGTGCCGTTTCGTCGATACAATGGTGCTGGTTATGCAGCCGACGACGAAGAGCAGCGCAATAGCCCAGATGTTGGCTGTGTCCGCTACCGCAAGCGAAAAACGGGGCTCGGTGAAGAAGAAGTTGTAGGCAAGGGCTCCGATAAGCGCGGAAAACAATGCCGGACCAAGACCGAATGCGACGCTGCTGACGACGACAGGCAGGACGTAGATCAGCGACAGGTTCGGAATTGTCTCATAGCGGTCAAAGCCGGCGGCGATTGCCGTGGCCATTCCCGCCATGATCAAAGAGGCGAGATATTGGACTGGGGATGGTATTTCTGAAAGGCCAAGGTCACTGTCAACCTTCGGCTTCGCCGCGACGCCACCTTCGGAGTGGGAAAGTTCACTATCCAAGGACATGAGCAAATCCTCCTAACAAACAGAAGTGGGCTGTGTTGGATTTGAATTCCATGTGGGAGCGAGGTGAGATTTATAAGTATCGTATAAGCGTGACCATCGGAACCTGGTGCCACTATGGGATTTTGATTTCCACGAGCTCGCGTTCGCATGGACACCTAACGCGCGAAAGACCATCTTCACGTCACAGCCAATCTCAGGAATTGGAGCCCGAAGATGTATTTCGAACTCAAGGACGCAACCGGCGACATCCTCGCCAAGAGTCGACGCCGTGAAGACGTCTGCGATCTTCCTTTAAACCTGATTGCCTCGGAAAAGGAGGCATACGACATCCAGTCGATCGCGCAGGAAGCCCTGGGCTTCGAGCGAAAGGGCTATGCCATTATCGGTACAAGCGACGCCTCACGTCAGACGTTGGGTTTGACCACCCCAATCTATTCGGAGATTCCCGCGTCCTATCTTCTTGAAGGGGTAAAGGAGTTCCGACTTCCGCCAGAAACGATCGGGGTCCAGTGCGAGTTCGTGTTCACCATGCGCCGATCCTATTCCGAGGCGGGCGAGCTCATCGACAGTAGAACTGCCAGCGACGCCATCCTGGCCTGTCGACCGGCCATTGGGATCATCGGCCGCCGGACTCGCCGGACATTCAATGGCGACTATGCGGCGATTGCCGACTTCGGCCTACATGTCGCAACGATCTGCGGCGATCCGGCTCCGGACGTACGGCTTGGCGATGTCGCCAAGATCGACGTGACGACGTTTCTGTTCAAGCAGACCGTCTTTTCGGGAAAGGCGACGTCGGTCATGGGCGATCCCTTGAACGCTGTCGCCTGGCTCGCCGCCGAGCTTGCAGCAAAGGGCCGACAACTCGAGCCGAACGACGTCATCGCAACTGGCTCGTGCACGAAAATTCTTCAGGTCTGGGCAGGCCAGCATCTAGCAGCCGACTTCGGCCCGCTTGGCCAAATCGAGTGCGTCTTTACCTGATACCCGGTGGCGTTGGGGAGCCGTGAATCCCAATACCGCTCACTCGGCAGGCGTGGTGGCGGTCGGCACAGCTCTCTGCGCTATCTCCGGCAGGAGGTAGGACGCAGCCACCGCGAGAAGCGCAACTATGATCGTCAGGGCGATTACGAACCTCTTCATCAATGCTTCCCTTCTACCCGAAAGCGTCAACAGCGGATGCGGACTATCGTCCGAAAATCAGCCTCCGGTCTGACCGACATCCTTATCGGCGCTGACGAGCACCTTGTCGACCCGGCGGCCGTCTAGGTCGATGACCTCGAAGCGCCAGCCGTTCTTGACGAAAGACTCCCCGAGATCATGAATGTGCTTGAGTTCTTCCAACACCAGTCCGGCGACGGTCTGGTATTCGACGTCGTCCTCCTTCGGAAAGTTCATGAATCCGCGAACTCGTCGATAGGCGTCCATCCCGAGACGAGGTAGGTTTCGTCGTCCCGTCGCTTGATCGCCTGCTCGTCTGCACTTTCGTCTCCAAACACGCCCATGATCGATTCCAGAAAATCGCCGGACGTGATCACCCCTTCGAAGTGACCGTACTCGTCGAAGACCAGGACCATGTGATGCGGCGACCTTCAAACGGCCTCGATCACGGTGGAAGGAACTTTGCTGGATTGTCGGCAAGTCGCAAGGCCTGGCGGGCGCCGCGGCTCCCCTGGTCGGCGAGCACCTTGAGCCGCGCCGGTCGGGCGGAAACGACCGCAAGCTCCGACATGGCGAGTACGCCATTGACGATGGTGAGAAGGATGACGATCGAGATTTCCAGAACCAAAGCGGAGCTTTCCTGCGAAGAGGGTGGGAAGAAAATCAGACGACGACGGTCGCGGCCAGCCGGCCCGTGCCGAGTACACGGACGATCCATGCAGCAATGCCGGAGACCTGCGCGGCTGCACGCCAGACCCCAGACCAGAGGAAAATGTTGAACGGCATCGGCAGAAAGAACACCGCGACCGCCAGCCAGTCGGGATAGCCATGGTATATGGTCAGAAGCGCAAGGCCGACGAAGAGGAGATTGACGACGGTGCCCTATACGATATCGCGCCAGAGCAGAACCTTGACCGGGACGCGATCCCGGTTCCGATCCTTCAGATATCGAAACAACAACTCCAACCCGCCTTTACAGTTTCCGCGATAGTTTGACTGACAAGATGTACGGATGCAACGACGACCTCAGATCACTATCTGCTCGCCGAGCTCCACGACGCGGTTAGCCGGAAGCTGGAAGTAGTCCGAAGGATCGATGGCGAAGCCGGCCATGGCGATGAACAGCTTGTCCTGCCAATGCGGCAGACCCGTATTCGGATCTCCGACCAGCTTTCGCCTCCCGACATAGAACGACGTCGACATGATCTCGAAGTCGAAGCCGGCCTTGCGGCAGAGCGGCAACGCGGCGGATATTTTCTGATCCTCCATGAAGCCAAAGAGGAGCTGGATTTTGGTGAAGCGTTTGGACGCTCAGGATCACGTTGCGCTCGTCGAGCATGCGAATGTGTCTCAGATTATGCAGGAGGACGCCGGGTGTCATGTCCGGGGCGCTGGCGAGGAAGATCGCCGTTCCGGAAACTTCGACCGTAGCGTGGTCCGACTTCCGCTCGAAGACCTCGAGCGCGAGCAGGTGTTCCATGGCGAAGTGAAACGAATTTTCGGCCGCGGCACGAAGCCCAGATGGATGGCCTGTCGGGCCAGGGAAAAGGTGCCAGTCTTGCGAGTTCGGCGCCAGCATGGCGTGCCACTGTGGCGGCCTACGGTCGCCCGTTCCATGAACTGTTGTCGACGCCTGTATCGGGTCGAACTTCTCTTCACCGCTGGACAGGGACGTCGAGGGGACGCAGTCCAGTACAACACGATGCGTAGAGTGCAGGGGCTGGCGGCGGCGCCCGTTCCGGAACCGATCTTAGTGAATAATCTGCGTGCGGATACCCGAGAGAATCCCAAGTTCCAAGATCTGCCCCTCAGCAGCTTTGCAGACCTGAGAAACGTCATAGTCAGCCGCTTCGCGCGCAAAATGCAGCGCGGCCGATTCATTGACAAACATTCCCCCGACATTCCCCTCCCTGTCCTTGACGATCCAGCGGCCCATACGGTCGCGGCCGATCATAAAGCGCGCCTCGATATTCTGCTGAGCGGAAACAGGGGCGTTATGCCATTGGAGCGGGTCCGTTTCGCGGGAAACCCGATTAATGCGTGCCATCTCAAAATCCTTTCCGATGGTCGTGAAGCGGTCGCCGACACGGCAATGCAACGCGGTCAATGTAAGCGAGTCCGGATATGGGTTCCATTGGACTGGGCCGCTCAGAAAATCGAAATCCCATAGGAATCAGGCCCATATCTGCGCGTGGCGCCTGATGTTGAAGGTGGTCTCCGACGCAAGGTAGGGTGCCAGCGCAGCGGCTATAGCGTGGCACTCCTCAGGTTCCGCGGGCACGAGCGGAAGCCGTACGTCCGCACTGCACCCGGTCATTAACGACAGCGCGTGCTTGATCGTCGGTGCGCCGCTGTCACCTATCGCCGCCACCAGGGGTGCCAATCGCTTCTGTATCAAAAGCGCCGCACAGATATTCTGCCCGGACGCCGCCTTTTGCATGGAACTGACAAGCTGGGGGGTGATGTTGCTCGTGCGGGAAATTACAGACGAGCCCCCGGCGATTAGAAACGCAAGTGCCGTCAGGTCATGACCTCCATACTGGATGAAGCGGTGCTTCAGACCAGGAGGCATCGCGGCGAAGGACGCTATGTCCCCGTCGCAATGCTTGAGGCCGACAATGTTCGGCATGTTCGCCAACTCGGTCAGGGCGCTGAGGCCGAGTGGGCTCGCCGTCCTGTTAGGGTCCACGTCGACGATGATTGGAACTTTTGTCCGGGTCGCGACCTCTTCGAAGTGGTGAACGATCCCTCGTTGGCCCGGCTTCGAATAATAGGGAACGGTCACCAAAGCGGCCGCGGCGCCGAGCTCGGCGGCGTGGAGCGTCTGCTCGATCGTCGTCGATGTAGAATTCGTCCCGGTGGCTGCGATGACGGGAACGCGATTGCGAGCCGCCGCGACAGCAGTCCTGACGACGGCATCTCGCTCGTCCTCCGACAGCGAGGTCCCTTCCCCGGTCGGATCGCACACGAGCAGCCCGTCAACGCCGCCGAGGACCTGGCGATCAACGAGAAGCTCCAGGCCGCGTTGATCAACCAGATCCGATCGGAAAGGAGTCACCAATGACGTGATAGCGCCCTGAGGCACTGCAAGATTTGGCATTACTTCTCTCATTTGAATCCCTCGAAGACCATGTGCACGGCATGCACGGACGCACCGGCGACTGCGCGAGATTTCAGGGGCCCAGCGACCGTCGTTCATCTAGGTCTGGAACGGGTAGGATTTCCATTGGAGGATGACGACGGGCCTATAGGAATCTCGTAGTGAGCCTCATGCCGGCTTCGGTGTCGCGCCTCTATAGGCCCACGGTCGTTTCGCACGCTGCCGTAGCCGACATTCTTTATAACTTTTTTATTTATACCGATTGCCTCGCATCTCGAACCTTTATCCGGATCAGGCGCATAACACCATGGCGGGGAAACGTCCTTTGCCGGTCGAGGCTCGCCCATTTGCCTCACCGTTTTCAAACGTCTGGAAGGATATGCGCCCGATGATGGACATCGTTCTGCTCGGCATCGCCGTGATCTTTTTCGCACTGTGCTTTGCCTACACCAAGGCCTGCGACACTCTCTGAACCGAGGAACCTCGCCATGATTTTCGACTATTTCCTGAGCGGTGCGGTGACGGTGTTTTTGACCGTTTATCTCACCTACGCCCTCATTCGCCCCGAGCGCTTCTAATCGAAGCTGCCCGTACTGAAAGTTACCTCCCATGACCCTCAACGGATGGCTTCAGATTCTGCTCTACTGCGGGATCATCATCGTGCTCGTCAAGCCGCTCGGCGGTTACATGACGCGTGTCTTCAATGGCGAGCGCACATTCCTGTCACCGGTCCTCGTTCCGATCGAACGGGGGCTTTACCGCATCGCCGGCACCAGCGAGCGCGAGGAGCAGCATTGGACCTCCTATGCCTTCGCCATGCTGATGTTCAACCTGTTCGGTGTGCTCGTCCTTTACGCGCTCCTTCGCCTGCAGGGCATGCTGCCTTACAATCCAGCCGGTATGGCCGCCGTTCCACCGGAGCTTTCCTTCAACACCGCTGTCAGCTTTCCGACCAATACGAACTGGCAGAACTACGGCGGCGAAAGCACGATGTCGTATCTGACGCAGATGGCTGGCTTAACCGTCCAGAATTTTGCATCGGCAGCGACGGGCATTGCAATCGCAGTGGCTTTCATTCGCGCCTTCGCGCGCGCTTCCGGTAAGGCCGTCGGCAATTTTTGGGTCGATATGACCCGTTGCACGCTCTACATCCTCCTACCGCTCTGCATCGTTCTCACGCTGGCTTACGTTTATCTTGGTGTTCCGCAAACTCTCGGTCCTTACGTCAACGCGACGACGCTTGAAGGTGCACAGCAGACGATTGCCCTCGGCCCGGTCGCCTCACAGCTCGCGATCAAGATGTTAGGCACCAACGGCGGCGGCTTCTTCAACGCCAACTCCGCCCATCCCTTCGAGAACCCGGACGCGATCTCGAACCTCATCCAAATGGTCACGATCTTTGCAATTGGTGCGGCGCTGACCAATGTCTTCGGCCGCATGGTCGGCAATCAGCGTCAAGGCTGGGCGATCCTGGCCTCAATGGGCGTACTGTTGATCGCCGGCGTCATCGTCACCTACTGGGCGGAAGCTGCCGGCAACCCACTGATGCACGCCTTCGGCCTTGGCGGTGGCAACATGGAAGGCAAGGAAGTCCGCTTCGGCGTCGCCATGTCCTCGCTCTTCGCGGTGATCACAACGGCCGCCTCGTGCGGCGCGGTCAACGCCATGCACGGCAGCTTCACGGCGCTCGGCGGCCTTATCCCGCTGATCAACATGCAGCTTGGCGAAGTCATCGTCGGCGGCGTCGGCGCAGGCTTCTACGGCATCCTGCTCTTCATCATCGTCGCCGTCTTTGTCGCAGGTTTGATGGTTGGTCGTACGCCGGAATATCTCGGCAAGAAGATCGAAGCCAAGGAAATGAAAATGGCCGTGCTCGCTATCCTGTGCCTGCCGCTCGCGATGCTCGTCTTCACCGCGATCGCCACCGTGCTTCCATCGGCTGTCGCGTCGGTCGGTACGGCGGGTCCGCACGGCTTCTCCGAAATTCTCTATGCCTATACGTCCGCTGCGGCGAACAACGGCTCGGCTTTCGGTGGGCTGACGGGCAACACGCCCTGGTACAACATCACGCTCGGCATCGGCATGCTGATGGGGCGCTTTCTGGTCATCATTCCGGCTCTCGCAATCGCAGGCTCGTTGGTCACCAAGAAGACGGTTCCCGCTTCCGCCGGCACATTCCCGACTGATGGCCCACTCTTCGTCGGCCTTCTCGTCGGTACGATCCTGATTGTTGGCGGCCTGACCTTCTTCCCAGCGCTGGCTCTCGGCCCGATCATAGAGCATCTGGTCATGATCGCCGGACAGACTTTCTGAGGTGAAGCAATGATCCTCCGCCACAAATTGCGGGATTCATTCCGCTCGCGTCCCGGTTCGCCGGGACGCGAGCGAGAGCGCCAAGCACGGGGCACGGACATCATCCTGATAATGATGGCCGCACTTTTTCTCATGCTGTGCGCCTACAGAATTTTATTTGGCTGATCGGACTTAACCGATCCTGTTGTCCTCTTTCTAAAGCTGGAGTCTCTTATGAGCCAGGCAAAATCCGCGAGTATCATGGATAGTCGCATTCTCATTCCGGCCGTGGGCGCCGCCTTTAAAAAGCTCAACCCTCGGGCACTTGCAAGAAACCCCGTCATGTTTGTCGTCGCCACGGTCTCGGCGCTGACCACCGTACTGTTTCTGCGCGACCTTGCTGTCGGCAACGGAAATCTTGGTTTCTCTTTCCAGGTCAATCTCTGGCTCTGGTTCACGGTGCTCTTCGCCAACTTCGCGGAAGCTGTCGCCGAAGGTCGCGGCAAGGCCCAGGCTGAGTCTTTGCGCAAGTCGCGGACGGAAACGCAGGCAAAGCTTCTAACCAACGGCAGTCGCACCGATTACAAAATGGTACCCGGAACCAGCCTCAAGGTTGGTGATCTCGTCCTCGTCGAAGCCGGAGACATCATCCCGTCAGACGGAGAAGTGATCGAGGGCGTCGCTTCCGTCAACGAAGCCGCAATTACCGGCGAGTCTGCTCCGGTCATCCGCGAGTCCGGCGGCGACCGCTCGGCTGTCACGGGTGGCACGCAAGTGCTGTCCGACGAAATCCGCGTCCGCATCACCGCTGCGGCGGGCTCGACCTTCATCGACCGGATGATCGCGCTGGTCGAGGGCGCTGAACGCCAGAAGACGCCGAACGAGATCGCGCTCAACATTCTGCTCGCCGGAATGACGCTGATCTTCGTGTTGGCCACGGCGACGATCCCGAGCTTTGCCGCCTATGCCGGCGGGTCGATCCCGATCATCGTACTCGTTGCCCTCTTTGTGACGCTGATCCCGACGACGATCGGCGCGCTTCTCTCGGCGATCGGCATTGCGGGCATGGACCGTCTCGTGCGCTTCAACGTGCTTGCCATGTCCGGTCGCGCCGTGGAAGCCGCGGGCGACATTGATACGCTGCTTCTCGACAAGACGGGCACGATCACGCTTGGCAACCGCCAGGCGACTGCCTTCCGACCGGTACGAGGCGTTTCCGAACAGGATCTGGCCGATGCGGCCCAGCTCGCATCGCTTGCCGATGAAACGCCAGAAGGCCGCTCGATCGTCGTGCTCGCCAAGGAGAAATACGCAATCCGCGGCCGCGACATGGCAAGCCTGAAGGCGCATTTCGTACCCTTCACGGCTCAGACCCGGATGAGCGGCGTCGATGTCGAGGGCTCGTCGATCCGCAAGGGCGCGGTTGACGCTGTACTCACCTACGTTGGCTCCAGCTCCGCATCTGTTTCGGGCAACGCCGTCGTCGCGCTGCAGGTCAACAACGACGTTGCACGTGAGTTGCAGGCCATTGCCGACGAAATCGCGAAGTCTGGTGGAACACCGCTCGCCGTTGCCCGCGACGGCAAGTTGCTCGGCGTCATCCAGCTCAAGGATATCGTCAAGGGCGGCATCCGCGAGCGGTTCGCCGAGCTGCGCCGCATGGGCATCCGCACCGTGATGATCACTGGTGACAACCCGCTGACTGCGGCAGCCATTGCTGCTGAGGCGGGGGTCGACGACTTTCTTGCCCAGGCGACGCCGGAAATGAAGTTGGCCCTGATGCGTGAGGAACAGGCCAAGGGCAAGCTCGTCGCCATGTGCGGTGATGGCACCAACGACGCGCCCGCTCTCGCTCAGGCCGATGTCGGCGTCGCCATGAACACCGGCACGGTCGCAGCCCGCGAAGCCGGCAACATGGTGGACCTCGACAGCGACCCGACCAAGCTGATCGAGATCGTCGAGATTGGCAAGCAGTTGCTGATGACCCGCGGCGCGCTGACGACGTTTTCGATCGCCAACGACATCGCCAAGTACTTCGCCATCATCCCGGCGATGTTCCTGACCTTCTATCCGCAACTCGGCGTGCTGAACATCATGGGTCTTTCGACGCCGCAGAGCGCCATCCTGTCGGCGATCATCTTCAACGCCTTGATTATCATCGCGTTGATCCCGCTATCGCTGAAGGGCGTGCGTTATCGTCCGATCGGTGCCGGCGCGTTGTTGTCACGCAATCTTCTGATCTACGGCGTCGGCGGCATCATCGTCCCGTTCATCGGCATCAAGGCGATCGACATGGTCGTCGCAGCCCTTGGCCTCGCATAAGTCTGATGCCGGACGCACCGCGTCCGGCTCCATACCTCAATTGAATCCTAGGAGTTCACGACAATGCTGAACCAGCTTCGCCCCGCAATCGTGATGATTGTTGCTACAACCGCCATCACCGGTCTCGTCTATCCTCTCGCCATGACTGGCGTGGCACAAGCGATCTTTCCGACGCAGGCCAACGGCAGTCTAGTCGAGAAGGACGGCACCGTGATCGGCTCGACGCTGATCGGTCAGGGCTTCACCAGTGACAAGTACTTCCATGGGCGTCCTTCGGCAGCCGGCGACGGTTACAATGCCGCCAGCTCGAGCGGCTCGAACCTCGGTCCGACGAGCCAGAAGCTGCTCGATCGCGTGAAGACAGACTACGAGGCAGCCAAGGCGACCAATCCCAATGCGGAGGTCCCGATCGATCTGGTGACAGCCTCGGGCAGCGGCCTCGACCCGCATATTTCACCTGAAGCTGCCTACTTCCAGATACCACGCGTTGCCAAGGCCCGCGGCACGGATGAAGCCAAGCTGAAGGCGATTGTCGATGCTGCCATCGATCACCCCGAACTCGGCATTCTCGGCGAGCCGACCGTGAATGTTCTCGCATTGAACATGTCACTCGACGCTGCCGCAACACAGTAAATGACGCCCGGAGCCTCACCGGCACCGGGCAGACAGAAGGAACACATGATGTCCATTAGCGACCGCGATCTATCAATAAGACCTTCGCCCGATGCTCTGTTGGAAAAGGCTCGTTCCGAGACGCGCGGTCGCCTCAAGATATTCTTGGGCGCCGCACCGGGGGTCGGCAAGACGTATGAGATGCTCGTCTCAGGCCGCGCCAAGGTCGCTGACGGTGTCGATGTCGTCATCGGTGTGGTCGAGACGCATGGCCGTAAGGAGACACAAGCGCTTGTGTCGGGCTACGAGATCGTTCCGCGTGTGGCCGTCGAATACAAGGGCCGGTCGCTCGACGAAATGGATCTCGACGCGATCCTTGCCCGGAAACCCGACCTTGTTCTCGTCGACGAACTAGCGCATACCAACGCCGAAGGTAGCCGCCACCCAAAGCGCTATCTCGACGTCAAGGAACTGCTCGACCGCGGTATCGACGTCTATTCGACGCTGAACATCCAGCATGTCGAGAGCCTGAACGATGTCGTCTCGCAGATCACCCGAATTCGCGTGAGAGAGACGGTCCCCGATTCAATCATCGACCTCGCGGACGATATCGAGATCATCGACCTGACACCAGACGATCTCATCAAGCGGCTGCATGACGGCAAGGTCTACATGTCAGGGACCGCCGAGCGGGCGCTGACGAACTACTTCACCCCCGGCAACCTGACGGCGCTGCGCGAACTGGCGTTGCGAAAGACCGCCCAGCGTGTCGATGACCAGCTTCTGACCCACATGCAGGCCAACGCGATTTCCGGCCCCTGGGCGGCAAGCGATCGCGTCTTGGTGTCGGTCGACCATCAGGCGCGATCGGCGTCGCTGGTACGGTATGCCTCGCGTATGGCCTCGCGCCTTCGGGCGCCCTGGGCTGCGGTCTACGTCGAGACTAATCATTCGATCAACCTCACCGAGGCGCAACGCGACAGTGTGGCGGCCACCCTCCGCCTCGCAGAACAGCTTGGCGGCGAAGCGATCACGCTTCCCGGACGCGAAGCTTCCGAGGAACTCCTACGTCACGCCGCCGCCAACAACGTCACTCATATTGTCATTGGCGCGCCTGCGAGGACCGCCTGGTGGAAGTCGTGGGGACGGTCTGTCGCGGATGAATTGATCCGGGAGGCTGGTGAGATAAGCGTCCACGTCATATCGGGCAGCGAGAAGGACGCCGCGACTTCGCGAGGTATTGGCACCGCCGCTGTTTCGTCCACGTTGGATTTCAGGGCCTACGCGCGCGCAACCGCCTACGTGGCCGTGGCACTTCTGGTCGGCGTGGTCCTCGATCAGGTGCTTGATGTCCGCAACCTCGCCCTCGTCTTCTTGATGGCGGTCTTGACATCGGCCGTCCTTCACGGTTTGCGGCCCGCGCTCTATTCGTCGCTCCTCGGGGCTCTCGCCTTCAACTTCTTCTTCCTGCCGCCCCGCTACACGCTCACGATCAGCGATCCGGAAAGCGTACTCGCGCTATTCTTCTTTCTTGGAGTAGCCGTCATCGCCAGCAATCTGACAGCGACCGTGCAGCGCCAGGCCGCCGCCGCCCGGCATCGCGCCAGAACGACGGAAGACCTCTACCTGTTTTCCAAGAAACTGGCCGGCACCGGCACGCTTGATGATGTTTTGTGGGCCACGGCATTCCAATTGGCCTCGATGCTCAAGGTCCGCGTCGTGCTGCTCCTGCCGGAAGAAGGCACCATCGCGGTCAAGGCCGGTTATCCTCCGGATGATACGCTTGACGACGCCGATATCGCCGCTGCCCGCTGGGCTTGGGAGCACAATCATGCCGCCGGCCGCGGTGCCGACACCCTGCCTGGAGCCAAACGACTCTACGTGCCGCTTAGAACCGGGCGCTCCGCTGTCGGCGTGATCGGTCTCGATAGCGACCGCCGCGACGGACCGCTGCTAACGCCAGAGCAGCAACGCCTGCTCGACGCGCTCGCCGATCAAGCCGCGTTGGCGATAGAACGCATCCAGCTCGTTGCGGACGTCGATCGCGCTAGGCTCGCGGTGGAAGCCGATCGCTTGCGCTCGGCGCTGCTCACATCGATCTCCCATGACCTCAAGACGCCGCTCGCGGCCATATTGGGCGCTGCTGGAGCGCTACGCGAATACCTGGAATCGATGCCAGCGGAAGATCGCATCGATCTGCTCTCGACGATCGTCGATGAATCCGAGCGGCTCAATCGTTTCATCGCCAATCTGCTCGATATGACGCGACTGGAATCCGGAGCGATGGAGCCGAACACCGCACCGCACTTCATTGGCGATATCGCCGGCAGCGCTCTCCGGCGAAGTGCCAAGATACTTGCGCACCATAAGACTGAAATGAGCATCGCCTCTGATCTGCCGATGGTTCTCGTCGACCCCGTGTTGCTTGAACAGGTTCTGTTCAACCTGCTCGACAACGCGACAAAATACGCTCCTGAAAACTCTACGATCAGGATCAATGGCTGGTCGAATGCCTACAACGTTTTTATCCAAGTGTCCGACGAGGGCCAAGGGATTCCACCCGCCGATCTTGAACGGGTTTTCGACACTTTCTACAGAGTGCGCAAGGGCGACCAGGTACGAGCGGGAACCGGCCTCGGCCTTTCCATCTGCCGTGGTTTCGTTGAAGCCATGGGTGGCACAATTTCGGCAGAGAACCGCAACGACAGAACGGGAGCCATCTTCACCATTCGCCTTCCGAAAACGAACGATATTCCCAAACTGGATGAATTCAAATGACAGGCGCAGCTATCAACATCCTTGTCGTCGACGACGAGCCGCCGATCCGTAAACTTCTTCGCGTCGGCCTTTCCGCGCAAGGATATACAGTGGCGGAGGCATCCGACGCTTTCGAGGCAACCGAATACCTGAAGCAGCATCAGCCCGATCTCATCATCCTCGACCTCGGCTTGCCAGACAAACCCGGCTATGACCTTCTGCAGGAATGGCGACATGCCGGGGTGCTTACCCCAGTCGTCATTCTATCAAGTCGGACGGACGAGATCGGCATCGTCAAAGCGCTTGAGACCGGCGCGGACGACTATGTTACCAAACCTTTTGGAATCAATGAGCTCGTTGCACGCATCGGCGTAGCGCTTCGCCACCGCCTTCAGCAACAAGGTGAACGGGCGATATTTCAGACCGGAGGGCTGACGATGGATCTCGTCAAGCGCATCGTCAGAGTGGACGGTATCGAGATTAAACTCTCTCCGAAGGAATACGACATTCTCCGCGTCCTTGCGCAGCACGCTGGCAAGGTGCTGACGCACCAGTTTGTCTTGAAGCAGGTCTGGGGACCGACTGCCGATGTCCAGTACCTTCGTGTCTACGTCCGGCAACTGCGTCAGAAGGTCGAAAAGTTCCCCGATCAACCGCAGTACATCACGACGGAGACCGGTGTGGGATATCGATTGCGTGAACCGGACTGATGCGCGTAGACACGCCTGGCAACCACCAAAATGATCGATATAGATGACATGATAATGGACCTTACGAACATCTTCCTTCCAAGCGACGTTTTTGTCGGCGCCCCGTCGCAAACAAAAGCCAAGGCGCTGCACGTCGCCGCCACGAAAGCTTCCGAGGCGCTGGGAGTGGACGCTGCTTCACTCCTCGGCGTCCTCGAAAAGCGGGAGTTACTTGGATCGACCGGCATCGGCAAAGGGATTGCCGTGCCGCATGCAGCGTTGCCCGAGCTGGGTCCCCCTCGCGGCTTCATTTTCCAACTCTCTCGTCCGCTTGATTTTGATGCTATCGACGAAGCCCCAGTCGACCTGATATTCCTACTGGTGTTTGGTGAGGAATGGCGTTCAGATTATTTGAAAGTGCTCGCGACGATCGCCCGAAAGGGTCATCACACCGCGATTATTTCGGCGATGCGAAACGCGGAGGACTCCGCAAGCCTTTACGCAGCCTTCATGGCGTCCGAAGAGCTGCCGCAGCCCCAGCCTCCGGGATGAGCTGCTTCAGCGTCACCTCGCAGGACCAGCGCGGACTGCGCCACGCGAGCTGCACAAGGCACCCTAGATAACTGGACAACGATGTCTTGCCGTTCCAACGATGCATAACCCGGTGCGTGAAGGATCGTTCGTGAGCGTCGTTGCAGCATTCCTCTACAGAAATGGCCGCCGAGCCGAAGCCGTCTCTCTTGAAGATCCAAGGGCCACCGACGCGACGGACGAGTTTGTCTGGATCGGCCTCCATGATCCGAGCGCCGACGAACTTGGTTCTCTTCAGAAGGCGTTTCATCTGCACCCTCTTGCCGTCGAGGACGCCCTCAACGCAAGGCAGGTGCCGAAGGTGGACGTCTATGATGACCAGATCTTCGTGGTCGCGAAAACCGCCCACCTCGACGGCGATGAGATCGAATACGGCGAGACCTCGATCTTCGTCGGACGTCATCACATCATCTCCGTTCGCCACGGATCAGATCGCGGCCACAGCGAACTCAGGAAGCAGCTTGAGGCATCTCCGCAGATCCTGAAAAAACGGTCCAGACTACGTCCTTCATGGCATCCTTGATTTCATCGTCGACGGCTACCTGATCAATCTTGGGCTGCTCGACACAGTCGAGATTAACAATCCGATGAACGGTCGCCCACAGTTGGCAGTAACAGTGGAGTCGATGGATCGCTTCCAAAAGGATCACATTCTCGTCTCCGAAGTGGCCGCGCTGCATGGAACTCGTCCGATTACAATCTTGGATCTTTTTGCCAAAATTGGTGTACGACCGATCTACGACAATTGTGGCAATGTTAGCCGCTACTTCCTCCGCTCGGAAGTGTTGAACGCACCGATCGAGGTTCGCAGGTTCAAGGGTAAATAGCACCTTTCTTCGACAAATCCGGCATCTCCCAGGCTCGCTTCGGCGGGCCTTTTTTGCGTTTAGCTCCAAGAGGAAGGTTATCGTGCTAAATCCAGGATCACACCTACCGCGGAGAAACGACCAACTTTGAATCAGGCTCCAAAGTCGATCCTATAAACAATTGAAAATAAAACACTTTTCCCGTTGCGAGGCATTCTCAGGCGCAAACATATGCGGATTTACCACAAGTGGAACAAGGAACACGAATACCGGCTCATCAAGGAACTGTGGGCCTTTACGGACAACCGCATCGCGGTGCGTTATGCCTACGAGTATTGCGACGACAGCGGGCAGTGGTTTCGCGCCTACGGCAACGAAAACTGGCTTTTTGCCGAAGACGGGTTGATGTCACACCGGCACGCCAGCATCAATGAGATGCCGATCGCCGAGGCGGATCGCAAATATCATTGGCCGCTTGGCCGGCGTCCGGACAACCATCCCTCGCTGAGCGATCTCGGCCTTTAAGCGCCACCCCCCCTTGTGATCGATCTCGCCAGTGCCCGCCCGCACTGGCGCGTTCTGTCGTTATGGATGCTGGGCACCCGTCAAGGCGTGCCCGACGCAGGTTTGCGATCCGTTATGGTGATGAACCGAGACCCGTAGCCAGCACGGTTTCGATGGCCCCTATGCGTTTCGCTGATGAAGTCGAATAAAACCGGCCTCGCCGCACCATGTACAATGGAGGCGATGGTGCTTGGCAGACCCATGCCCGTTGCAGATGATCGTCCTCTGCTGACGGCCAGCAGGGCACCACATTACCGATACGATCACAGTCGCGCATCGCCGCGATAGACGTTTGGCCTCGCGCCCGTCAACCGGCCAAACACCTTACGGAATGCTGCCGGATCCCGATAGCCGACTGCCCAGGCAATGCTCTCGACCGAACCGTTCGTCGTCTCAAGCAACTGCCGCGCCTTCATGACGCGCACGTTCTGCAGATATTCAGTCAGCTTCAGCCGCGTCGCCCGCGGTTCGAGCCGGAGAAACGCCCTTAAAAAAATTTCGCGACACCGCAAAAAACAGGTTGACACCCAAAATCACCGTAGCTACTGTACCAATCAGTAAAGTCTTTACCGAACAGTACACAAAAACGATTTACAAAGGAATATCAACATGTCACGTCCTCCTCTTCCCCCGTTCACCCGCGAAACTGCAATTGAAAAGGTCCGTCTGGCCGAAGATGGCTGGAACAGCCGCGATGCCGCCAAGGTCGCCCTCGCCTACACGGTCGACACCCGCTGGCGGAACCGCGTAGAATTCGCGACCAACCGCGAAGAAGCCCAGGCATTTCTGACGCGTAAGTGGAACAAGGAGCATGAATACCGCCTCATCAAGGAGCTCTGGGCTTTCACCGGCAACCGCATCGCTGTACGGTACGCTTACGAATATCGCGACGACAACGGGCAGTGGTTCCGCGCGTATGGTAACGAGAACTGGGAATTCGCAGAGGACGGCCTGATGGCACACCGCCACGCATCCATCAACGAAATGCCGATTGCTGAAAGCGATCGGCTGTACCATTGGCCGCTCGGCCGCCGTCCGGATGACCATCCCGGCCTCAGCGATCTGGGTCTCTAATCATGGCCCGCATGGTCGCTGAAAGATCCGACGCCATCGCCTCCTTGGCCGAAGTATTTCGCGAACATGGATACGAAGGTGCAAGCCTTGCCTTGATCGGCAAGGCCACCGGCCTTGGCAAGGGCAGTCTGTACCACTTCTTCCCGAACGGGAAGGAGGAGATGGTGCAGGCTGTGCTTGCCGAGATTGAACAATGGTTCGAGGATTCCGTCTATTCCCCCCTGCGAGACGGGACCGATGCCGATGCCGCCATCACTGCAATGCTCGATGAAACTGCGAAATACTTCAGGTCGGGCAGGCGTGTCTGTCTCGTCGGTGCGTTGGCTGTCGCCAACACCCGAGACCTCTTCGCGCAGGCCATCCGGGGTTACTTCGTATCCTGGGTGGACGCGTTGCAATCAGCGCTCGTCCGGCAAGGCCGTGACGCTGAGCAGGCGCGCCTCCTCTCGGAAGACGCCGTTCTCGCCATCCAGGGAGCGATTGTTCTGTCTCGGGCATTGGACGATCCGGCAGTCTTCCAGCGTGCCATCGACCAACTCCGTGCGCGATTGGCCGTCGAAGGATAGACGAACTACAACGAGCGCTCCACGCGCGAGTTGCCTTGAAACCGCGTCACTCCCGGGCCGAAGACATCGCATCCGCGGGACGCCATCGTGGCGAATCAGCGGGCGCTGAGGCGGCGGCACAATCTCGTATGTCGTCGTCCTTTCGGTAGCCCCGCCAATCTTTCCCGACGACGCAAGTCACCGCGACGGGCCGCAGAGCGGTCAACAACAGCAGAAGATTCCACAATGAAAACGATCTTGCTCGCCGTCGCCGCTGGGCGATTAGGCAGTGGATCTTGGATCGCCCCTCCCGCCAACCCTTCTTTGCAGAATCCCAGTTGCACCTGAAACCCCGGACTGGTGCATCCCCCTCGTAATCCGCCTCCTCCCATTCTTCAGATGCACCCTGATAGTTGGCCTCTTCGATGTCCAACCAGGTTTCGATCGGCGACGCCGAGTGGCTTCCGCCTCGGTTTGGCCCTCGCCGTAAAGCCGGACCGCGCTGAGCGCGGCGCTATCCAATGCCTCCTGCAGCTTGTCAGCCTCGAAACCGGCATTGGCGTAGTCAACTGCGACGGAAGCCGCGGCGAGCAACGGCACCATTGCCAGCGGAAGGATCTGGTGCGACGGGTCGCGATGCCGACGGAGAGACAGAACCCTGATCGCGCCGATGCTCGACCAGTATATTGAGACTGAGATGAAGCCGGCCTTCGAAGCCCTCGGCTTTGACTGTCGCAATCTTTCCCAAGCTGGCTGGCCTTTTCTTTACGTCGAGCGCCACGAGGACGCCCTTCGACCGACGACGGACTGTGACGCCATAAACGCGGATTGGGAACTCCCTGGCTCTCTCAGGCTGGCTAAAGGCAATCGTATCGCTCTCTCGCAGGTGACAGGGAGCCGTCAAACGTGTTCAATCCTCCGAGCCGATTTGGCTTCGACAAAGACAAACGCTAGCCGCGGTGTCCGATGGACAGATTTGATGCCATGCGTGTGTTGCTTGCGGTGGTCGACGCCGGCAGTTTGTCGGCCGGCAGTCGGGTGCTGAACGCGCCGTTGCCCAGCGTCAGCCGCAAAGTCGCCGATCTGGAACGGCAGCTCGGCGCAAATCTCATCATCCGCACAAGTCGGAACCTGCAGCTGACGGATGCCGGGCGCGACTATGTCGAAGCCGCGCGGAAAATCATGGCAGATCTTGAGGAGGCCGAGCGCCGTGCCTCCGGGGAATATCACACCCCTCGCGGGACCCTGACAATTACGATGCCCGTGGAGTTCGGGCGCCGCTACGTGTTGCCGATCGCGCTGGAATTCATACAGCAACACCCAGAGGTCTCGTTGAACCTGCTGTCGCTCGACCGCACGGTTCACTTGGTCGGTGAGCAAGTGGATATCGCCATCAGGCTCGGCAAACTTGCGGACAGTTCCCTCTATGCGGTGAAGGCTGGCGAATTCCGGCTGCTCACCTGCGCCAGCCCGACTTATCTGAAGCGGAGTGGACGTCCCGAGCATCCCGGCGACCTGGCAAACCACGACGGCATCATTTTCAACAAGCGGACATTCTTCTGGACATTCGACGTCGATGGCGCATCGATTGAATCCGTCCCCCGCCATCGGGTGGAGGTCAACACTGCGGCGAACTGTGTCGCCGCCGCGCTCAGCGGAGCGGGTATTGCACGGCTTTTCGACTACCAGGTTGCCGACGAGTTGGCGTCGGGCGCGCTTGTGCCGATCCTGGATGAATACGCCGGCCCACCAGGGCCAATCCACATCGTCTATTCGCGCCAAGGTCTACTCGCCTCGAAGGTGCGTTCATTCATCGACTGGACCCTGCCGCGGCTTCGGGCGGCCTGCAGAAGTTATGGTGCCGACCTCGCGAGTGCTACCGTCTCACCGGAATGAGGCGCGCACTTCCTCAACGGTCTGCTCTGGCTTCTGCAAATGCGGGTAATGCCCGAGGCCACCCAATATATCGAGTTTCGCATCGATCCGCTTGGCCAACTCGGCGCCCATTTCCTTTCTGATGTAGAGGTCCTTCTCGCCCCAGACTACCTTGATTGGGGTCTTGAGCTTGTCCAGATTTGCCTCGAGGAAATCCTCATCCCGCGTGAACTTTGCATAATAGTAATAGAAGGCATCAGCCGAGGTCAAAGCCCCGTGGCTCCAGCCACGGACCATGTCTTTCTGGACGTCTTCGGGCAGGTCGAACTGCTCTTCCTTTGAAAGACCTCGCCTGTAGGCATTCGCCAGAATCTCGGCGCTGGTCTCGTTCATGTGCGCGCGCACCTGTGAGGCCGAAGGCTCGGCCTTCAGGCTCTGCAGACTGTCGAACATGTATTCGGGCCGGTTGAACGGCGCAAAGTCGCCGACGATGATGCTCCTGGCAATATCCGGTTCGTCGACTGCCAAAAGCAGCGCAGGAAGGGCACCGATGTCCGTGGCGTAGATCGTAAGATTCGATCGATCGATGCCGGCTTTCTCGATATAAGCGTTCAGCACCTCCGCGTAGGCTGTGGGTGAGTAGGAGAATTTCTCGACAGCGGGTCGCGTCGATTGTCCAAACCCTGGCCAGTCGAAGGCATGCACTTCGAAGTCGTCGCTGAGTGCAGCCGAGATCTCCTTCCAGACAAATAGGGTTTCGGGAAACCCGTGCAGGAAGAGGACCGTCCCCTTCGGGTCCGGTGCCCGCACCACCATTCTCCTCAGCGTGATGCCCTTGCCAACGTCGAGGAAGCTGATGCTGGCCTGGTTTTTTCGCTCGGCGGCTGCAGCATGCCCCAGCGACATAGGTGTAAAAGCCGCTGCGGCCGCAAGCAGGGTTCCGATTGACAACTTCAGCATGTGAGTGCCCTTTCGTTCGAAATTCCACGATCGGTTTGTCGATTGCCGCAAAATCGAACATCGCCACCGCATCGGGTAGAGCAAGAATGCGAGAGGCAGCCTCTTGAATTCGGCAGGTCCCGAACCGGCATGAACCGCTTGCGTCGATCGCACCGCAGCCGATCTGGCGGATGCTCGCCGCAGACGAAATACAAACGTGCACGGTGTCGTCGACGATCTTTGTGGATAGCGAGCTGGCGCTCAGCGCCCTGCATCGAAGCCTATTCAGGGCATCGAAACGAGAGGCTGGCTCTCAGTTTCCCTGAGTACCGAGGCAAGCTTGCCCCGCTTAGATTCTTCCCACTCGCTGGCCGAAGAGCTCGCATTCGAGATGGCCGCGATTGAACCCCTGAGCCAAAAGGAAGACGGACATGAACGACATGACAGCCAATAAACAACATGCCGCCCGGCCCGAGACGGTGCGTGGCCTGCCGGGCCATTCGACCGTCGGGACCAACGACCTGGATGCCGCCTCGGCATTCTACGACAAACTGCTTGGCGTATTCGGGATCGGCCGCGTTCTCGTCCAGCCCGGCCGCGCTGTCTACTATGGCTACCAGACGCTGGAATTCGGCGTCATCAAACCGTTTGACAGCAAGCCGGCCACCGTCGGCAATGGTGGAATGGTTGCTTTCGAAGCTCGCTCCCGTGCCAAGGTCGACGAAGCGCATGCGACCGCTTTGGCGCTGGGCGGCTCCGACGAAGGAGCTCCGGGCCCGAGAGGCGAAAACGGCGAAGGCCCCTATTGTGCCTATTTCCGCGATCCTGAAGGCAACAAGTTCCTGATCTACCGTGCAGGTCCGGATCAGGTCTGATTGCGACCACCAACCTTTCTCGGGAGCGTGGCGTACCTTGCCCACGCCTCCCACCATCTTCGAAGGGGGAAACATATGAAAACGCGTATGACGATCATCTCAGCCCTGGCACTTGGCGTCCTGTCGCTTCAGACAGCTCAGGCACAGCAGCTTGATATACAGCGCATCGATGTCGCCAAAAGCAATATCAGCGTTCCGGGAAAGGAAGCCATCCAGACGAGAGTCGATCGCAATCCCGGCGCTCTGGCAACCAATCACAAGCACCCCGACGAAGAAATAGCGGTCGTCCTCCAGGGCACGCTGGAATACCGGATCGAGGGCCGCAAGCCCGTTACGCTGAAGGCCGACCAATCGCTGTTCATTCCCTCGGGAGTGCCGCACACCGCCAAGAACGTCGGTGACGGCAAGGCTTCCGAATTGGCGACCTATGTCGTCAGCAAGGGCGTCGCACTCGTCGAGCCGGTCAAATGAGCCCTGGAAGCTTCCCGCGCAAAGGATGCATGTCATGACGATCCAGCAATCAATCGAAAGAATCCATATGTCACGGCGCTCACTGATGTTTGGCGGTGCGGCAATTGGACTTGCGACGACGATCCTCCCCTTGGCGGCAACCGCGGCGAACGCCGTTGACGTGACGAAGGCTGGCGGCGGGGATATCCGTCCGTTCAGAGCCGAAGTTCCCGAGGCCGCGCTAACGGACCTCAGGCGACGCCTTGCCGCGACGCGGTGGCCGGACGGCGAAACGGTGACCGACCGCTCTCAGGGTGTCCAGCCCGATAGACTGAGAGATTTGGTAGACTACTGGCAGTCGTCCTATGACTGGCGAAAGGCCGAAGAGAAGCTGAACGCGCTGCCCCAGTTTCTGACGAACATCGATGGCCTGGACATTCATTTCATCCACATTCGTTCGAAGCATGAGGGCGCACTGCCACTGATCATGACGCATGGATGGCCGGGGTCGGTGTTCGAACTTTTGAATGTCGTAGGCCCGCTGACAGATCCCACTATTTACGGCGGCAGCGCTGAAGACGCCTTCCACCTAGTGCTCCCCTCGATCCCTGGTTTCGGCTTCTCGCAGAAGCCGACTGCGACGGGCTGGAACCCGCAGCGGATAGCAGCAGCATGGGACGCGTTGATGAAACGTCTCGGCTATAACAGTTACGTCTCGCAAGGCGGCGACTGGGGCGCGATCATCAGCGACGCCCTGGGTCGTCAGGCACCTGAAGGATTGCTGGGTATCCATGTCAACAGGGTCGAACGCGCGACGACTTTCCCACCGGAAGCTGCGCAGGCTCTCAAGAGCGGTGGACCCGCGCCGGATAGCCTGTCTCTAGATGAGAAGGCCGTCTTCGAAGAAACCCGCGACTTCCTGAACAACGGCTTCGGTTACGCGGCCATCATGGGTACCCGTCCGGAGACGGTCGGATATGGCCTCGCGGATTCGCCGGTCGGCTTGGCCGCTTGGCTCTACGATAAGATGGCCGATTGGGTCTTCACGCGTGGAGATCCGGAGAAGGCCCTGAACAAGGAGGCTATCCTCCACAACATCACGCTCTACTGGCTGACGAACACCGGCCCTTCCAGCGGGCGGATTTATTGGGAAAACACTGCTTCGGGAGTGAAATTGACCCCGGTGAAAGTTCCGGTTGCCGTCACGGTATTCCCCGGAGAAGTTTACAAGCCGCCGAAGAGCTGGCTATCCAGGGCATATCCAAAGCTCATCTACTACAATCGCGCCGCAAAAGGCGGGCACTTCGCGGCGTGGGAAGAACCTGAACTGTTCAGCGACGAGGTCAGAGCCGCATTTAGAACGTTGCGATCTTGAAAGGCCGTCGGGTTGAGACCCGACGGCCCACTTTAGAGCGCCAAACAGCCCGCTCGCTGTGCAGCGCACCGCAAGGCTTTCACGGTGTGCTGCGAGGTGGCCTTTGGCCCAAGGCCGCGTGAGAATTCTGCGCCTCTGTGCGCCACGTCGCCGGTGGTGTGCCGAAGGCGCGGGAGAAGGCTCGACTGAAAGCCGCCTCCGTCGCATATCCGGCTTCATAAGCAATGGCGGCGATCGGCGCTCCGGTCGTCGCCAGCGACACGCTGGCAAGATAGAGCCTCCAATCCCGCATGTACCTGATGGGGGATGTACCAAGGATTGTCTTAAACCGCTCCGCCAGTACACTTCGCGACATCCCGCAGGTGATCGACAATTCCTTTAAAGACCAGTCGTGCGTCGGGTCGTCGTGAATGATGGAAAGGCACCGCGACAACGCCTCATCCGCCAGCGCCGCCAGCCAACCGACACTCCGCGGCTCGGCCGTCATGATCTGGTGGCGGAGAATTTCGATGAAGATCATTTCGGTCAGCCGCGGCAGCATGGAAATTCCACCCGCACGTGGCCTATCGACCTCGTCAACCATCTGCCGGATGGTGGCACGGAGCCAGTCTCCACCATTCGCGCCGAGCGTTTTCACATGAATGAGCTTGGGCAACGCCTTCCTCAGTGGCTCAAAGCGCAGCGCATCGCATTGCAGGTAGCCGCAGAGCAGCCTCACGCCGTCCGCTTCGTCTCCATGCCGGAGAACGGGGATCTGCCGCCACGGCTTCGGCGGCAATTCGCGCATGGGTTCGACCAATACGCCGCCGGCCCCTGCCCCTAATTGGTGTCCGGTAGCGAAGGGGAATATCAGCACATCACCTGCATTCAAAGTTGCCTCGTCGCCTTCAATCTTCAGCCAGCATTGGCCCGCGACGACGATGTGGAACGGCACCGTACCGCTTGCTTTTCCCGAGAGAGCGGCCAGGGAAGGTTTGTCATCCGTCTGCCAGGCACCAGACGGCATAAAGCAGAACTGCAGCGATCCCGAAAGGCGCATCGCTGACAGAAGCGTCGACAGAACGTCATCCCGCGCCACGCCGCGCGTCGGTTGAGGACTTTTGGATAAGTCTTCACGCATCTCGGCCAAATACAGGTGCTTCCCGCCTCCCTAGAATGAACAGGTACAACTCAACTGGAGGAGAATACTATGCAAACCTCGACTGAAAAACTGGTCGTGCTCCTGACGAAGGGAA
Source organism: Rhizobium sp. BK538 (assembly GCF_014197575.1). NCBI lineage: Bacteria > Pseudomonadati > Pseudomonadota > Alphaproteobacteria > Hyphomicrobiales > Rhizobiaceae > Rhizobium > Rhizobium sp. BK538. Next base: position 12,672 of record NZ_JACIFT010000005.1, on the reverse strand, counting down.
TTGATTCCGAGCTTTCGTCCGTTGCCTTCACGATCGCCAACGGCGGCATCACCGCCGGGCTCAAAGTCTCGATGTTCCTCACCAGCACCGCGATCGATTTGGTGCGAAAAGGCGGCCAGCGCATGACGCATGTCCCTCCTCTCGACCCCCTCACGAATTTGATCGAGGACTTTCAGAACCGTGGCGGCACGATCTGGGCTTGCCCACCATGCGTGAAGTCGCGCGGCTACGATCAGGAAGACCTCCTCGATGGTGTCGTGATCGTCGGCGCAAGCGCGATGCATGCCGAGATCAAGGAGGGGGCCGCAACGCTCTCGTTTTGACGGAGATCCGCATGGTGCAGCCTCGAGCCAACACGGCTACTGCTGAAGCGATAGCGCTTGTGCCGGTCGCCGCCGCAGACGGTCAAAGTAAAGGTACAGAAATCCAGCGCGGGGTGCTTCCTATCCCCGCGGCATCTCATTGGACGAAGCACACAAAATACAGGCTCGACTACAGGTTTGACTTGCGACATTGTAGTATTGCTGCAGTTCCAGCGGGGTGCATGTTATGTCGTACTCGCAAACGCTACCAGTCTACGCGTCCGTCCTCATGACGGGCATCGTCGCGCCGCTTTTTGCTCTGTCGGCTGCCGAAACGGCGGCAGGGAAGTCTGCGCGGAACCCATCGATATCAATCCTGGTCACGGCAAACCTTGAACAAGGAAAACTCTCGCCGCCCGGCACCTCGCTCGACTGGTGGTTGCGGGAGGATATCGTGCAGACCTCCCAGGCAACCGATGGAGCGAAGCGTGTTTTCAACCGGAATTGGCTCGTGGACAATCAGCTTCGCGGTTCCCATTGATCGAACTCGGCGTGCGCGACCATCGTACAAGTCCGCATGCACAAACGCTGGCTAAAGCCAGCCGCCGGTAAAGCCGGCGCGGCGCAGTCCCCTGACAATAGGTTCGCAATTGCGCATCAGATTCCATAGGAAGCCGGTCCGGTAATTCTCGATCATCAGCGCCACCGGGCCCTGATCGATGCCGAAGTGGCAGGGGCTGATCCACCACCCTGTAGGACTGTCTGCAACCTTGAAAGTCTGATTGAACGATGGCTTGAACCCGTAGAGCCGCGTCATTCCCAGATTCATGCGCCCGCAGTTGAGGACGGTTGGAATGACGATCTCGGGTGCGAAAGGCAGAGACGCCACGACGACCCACGGCGAGACCGTCCCGTCGTCCGGCCCGAACGGTGCCCCGCGGGCGATATAGTCGAAGAACTCCCTGCGCACCCCGTCAACTTCCGCCGTCAGCCAGCCGGGTCCATCGCTTGCGGTAAATCCCCAGCAGTGCTCGCCATAGCCTTCGAACTCCATCGGATTTCGGATCGCATATTCCTGGTGGACGAACGTCGCCTGCCTGCTGTTCTGAAAATAGTCGCTGTCATGTTCGTGCATAAATTCGTCGCGGAGGCCGCGGAAATCGATCCACATATGCGAAAGCTGGTGCGTGAAGAGCGGACCGGAGTAGAGCAGTTCGCGTCCGAAGATGTTGCGCCAGTCATAGCTTGCCGTGTAGGCCGCGTAACTTTCCTGCGGCAAGGGATGCGACGGCGAGCCGAGCCCCAGTATGTAGAGAAGCAAGCCTTCGTCGTAGCCGCGCCAGCGGTAGGGAATGAAGCCGTTCTCGGGGCGCCAGCCGTGCGTCAGGGTCGCGCCGTGGTCACATGCCCAGTTCCAGTCTGCCCGCTCGTAGAGCGATGCAGCACGTTGCCTGATCCTTGCTTCGTCAGCCGTATCCTCATCGAAGTAAGTGGCGACCGTCAGGGCGCCGGCAAACAGGAAGGCGGAGTCGATGGTCGACAGTTCGCACTGCCATACCCGACGTCCTGTTTCGATATCGAGGAAGTGGTAGAAGAAGCCCTTATAGCCCGAGGCGTCCGGCTCGGGACCCTGGTGGCAATGCAGGAGAAAATCAAGCCGCCGTCGGGCGATCTTGGCAGCAAACTCACGAATGATGATACCGCGCTCCACAAGGACAGGGATAGTGGCAAGTGCCATGCCGATGGCGGCGATACTCGCCGGCGCGCCCGCTTGAGTCTTGTCGCGGACGAGCCCGTTGTCCGGGTTCGTGCAATGCAGGTAATAGAGTAGGGTCGTGAACTGCAGTCGCGCGAAATCCTCGTCGCTCGGCGCGGACTCGATGTTTGGGGTGGGTACCTCGACCATGACTTCCCCCTTTCCACACGGGCTTCGCGCCTGACGGCGCTCCTCAACTCGCCAATATGCAAATCGCCGCCCGAGCGTCGTCACAGCAGTGACTTGTATACTGCACCGACGTCATCGGCGCCCGGGAAATGCAGCCCGGCCGCACGTTGCGGGCCGAACGCCTTAGGTATTGTCGCCTTCCGTCGACGTCCTTTGCGTCTTTGCTGGCCGCCCCTGGACGCCCCATTTCCAACCGGTGATTTCAGGCATGTCATCGCCATGGTCTTCAATGTATTGCCGGTGCTCGATCAGCTTCTCGCGGATCGCTTGCTTGAAGTAGGCGGCGCGGGAACCGAGTTGCGGCAACCGATCGATGACGTCTTCGACAAGATGGAAGCGGTCTAGCTGGTTGAGAACGACCATGTCGAATGGCGTCGTCGTCGTCCCCTCCTCCTTGTATCCGCGCACATGCAGATTGCCGTGGTTGGTGCGCCGGTAGGTCAGCCGGTGGATCAGCCAGGGATATCCATGGAACGCGAAGATGATCGGTTTGTCCTTGGTGAAGAGCGCATCGAAATCGCGGTCTGAAAGACCGTGGGGATGCTCGCTTGATGGCTGCAACTTCATGAGGTTGACGACGTTGATGACGCGCACCTTCAGTTCGGGCAGATGCTCGCGGATCAATTGCACCGCCGCCAGCGTCTCGAGCGTCGGAACGTCGCCGCAGCACGCCATCACGACGTCAGGCTCACTGCCCTTATCATTGCTGGCCCATTCCCAAATGCCGAGGCCCTCGGCGCAATGCTTGATCGCCTCATCGATGGTCAGCCATTGCGGCGCCGGTTGCTTGCCGGCCACGACGACGTTCACGTAGTTGCGGCTACGCAGGCAATGATCGGTAACGGAAAGCAGCGTGTTTGCGTCCGCGGGGAGATAGACGCGGATCACCTCGGCCTTCTTGTTGACGACGTGGTCGATAAACCCCGGATCCTGATGGCTGAAGCCGTTATGATCCTGGCGCCAGACATGCGAGCTCAAGAAGTAGTTGAGCGATCCAATCGGCCGCCTCCAAGGTATGTGATTACACACCTTCAACCATTTGGCGTGCTGGTTGAACATCGAGTCGATGATGTGAATGAAGGCCTCATAGCACGAGAAGAAGCCGTGGCGTCCTGTCAGAAGGTAGCCTTCAAGCCAGCCTTGGCACTGATGCTCACTCAACACCTCCATCACCCTGCCATCGGGCGACAGGTGATCGTCCTCGGGATAGATCTCAGCCATGTAGCAGCGGTTGGTGACCTCGAGCACATCCTGCCAGCGGTTCGAGTTGTTCTCGTCGGGGCTGAACAGCCGGAAGTTCTTTGTGTTCAGGTTCATCTTCATGACATCGCGAAGAAACTTGCCCATCACCCGGGCGGATTCGGTCGTTGTCGCCCCCGGGCTCGGCACGGGAACGGCGTAGTCGCGGAAATCTGGCATCTTCAGGTCACGCAGCAGCAGACCACCGTTCGCGTGCGGATTGTCGCTCATCCGGCGATTGCCAGCCGGGGCGAGCGCCGCGAATTCGGCGCGCAGCTTACCGTCGTCGTCGAAGAGCTCTCCAGGTTTGTACGTCTGCATCCAGTGCCGAAGGATCTCGATGTGTTCCCGCTTATCCATGTCGCCCATCGGAACCTGGTGCGACCGCCAGTAGTCCTCGCATTTCTTGCCGTCGATTTCGCTTGGGCAGGTCCAGCCCTTTGGCGTGCGGAAAACGATCATCGGCCACGCCGGGCGTTTCAGATTACCCTTCTCACGCGCCTCCGCCCAGATCCGATTGATCTCGCCGACGGCTGTATCCATCGCTGCCGCCAGCTGCTGCTGCACCTTGTCAGGATCATGACCTTCCACGAAAAGCGGAGCATAGCCCATCCCCTCGAAGAACTTCCGCAATTCGTCCTTGGGGATGCGGGCTAGGAAGCAGGGATTGGCGATCTTGTAGCCGTTGAGATGCAGGATCGGCAGCACGCATCCGTCACGGGCAGGATTGAGAAACTTATTGCCATGCCATCCCGTCGCAAGCGGACCGGTTTCGGCCTCGCCGTCGCCAACAACGCAGGCGACGATCAGATCCGGATTGTCGAAGGCCGCGCCGTAGGCATGGCTCAACGCATAGCCGAGTTCGCCACCCTCATGAATACTTCCTGGCGTTTCGGGGGCGACATGGCTCGGAATGCCGCCGGGAAAGCTGAACTGCTTGAACAAAGCCTTCATCCCTTCGGTGTCCTGACCGATATTCGGGTAGACTTCGCTGTAGGTCCCCTCCAGATAAGCATGCGCGACCAGTGATGGCCCACCATGGCCAGGCCCGATCACATAAATCATGTTGAGATCGTCGCGCTTGATCACTCGGTTTAAATGCACATAGAGCATGTTCAAGCCAGGCGACGTTCCCCAGTGGCCAAGCAGCCTCGGCTTGATGTGCTCCCGCGCGAGGGGTTGCTTCAGGAGCGGATTGTCGAGCAGATAAATCTGCCCGACCGAAAGATAGTTCGATGCGCGCCAGTAGGCGTCCATCAAGCGGAGTTCCTCTGCTCCAAGCGGAGTGCTCGTTTTCAGATAATCGTCGGTTGCAAGAGCGGCATTCGTCATCGTCAGCCTCCTATCGACTTTCTTGTCGTCGCAATCTCCGTGCTGCACGCCGCAGAAGCGTCTGCGCGGTTATGTGGGTTTCCTCCATTGCCATCCGCCACTATCGCCAAGGTCCAGGATGGCGTCATAGGATGATATGTTGGCGGCGCTCCCGATATGAACGCAGGCGATGCCGTCATTTGCAAAGCGCGTCATGATCCGGAAAAGTGTATCCCAGCCAACCATAACCTCGGCCCTCTCAAGCAAGATGACATCCGGCTTCGCAACGCACACGCTCGCCAGCATCAGCAAGCACTGCTCTCTTTGCGTCAGAGACGTATGCCATTCCACTTCTTGTTGAAATCCCTCTGCCTTAGAAATGCGCTCGAGTCCGAATTCGGCAAGTAGCAGCGAAGTTTGTTCGTCCGGAATTTCTGTGCTCGCGTCCGACGGAACGATGAGTTGTCGAAGCGTACCCGTCGGAAAATAGGACTGCTGCGGCAGGAAGCGTATCCGTTCGGCGGCGGGGCGAAATATTCGGCCAGAACCGGGACAAGCAACACCGGCGGTGGCCCTGAAAAGCGCGCTCCCTTGGTCCTCTCGGGCGCATGTCACAAGGACGCGAGCACGAGGCGGAATGGCTACGGTCAACTCCTGTAACAACGGCAAGCCGTCCCACTCTGACAGTATCGTGAGCCTCTCGTACGACAGGCCCTCGCTGGTGTCGTCGATCCGAATGTCGGATCCGACGCGCTGCTGCGAGTTCTCTATCGCTTCCAAAAGCATGTTTAGTCGCGCCACGACCGCGGCGAAGTTGGAGATCGAGTTGAACTGGTTGATGATCAGCGAAAAGGCGCCCACCAGCATTGCGAATGCTGCCGCGGATTGGGTGATCACCCCGAATTCGATATCACCGCGGAAGAAGGCCGGTGCGACAATCAAAGCAGGGATGATCTGGATCAGCCAGTTGTAGCCCGTCGTGAAGAAGCCGACATTGCGGTTCACGGATGTTATGCTGCGAAAGTTGGTCACCAAATCATCAATTCGGCTTGCAAGAAAGGACTTCATGCGCGACTCACTGCCGGTGAGTATGATTCGCTCGGCGTTCTCCCTCGCTTGAATGAGGCCCGTACGGAAACTTGCCTCTTTATCGAGCTGGTCGTAGTTCAGCTTGATGAGCGGGCGCCCCAGCCAGATCGTCAGAAGCGAGCCGCAAGCCGCATAAATGAAGGCCACGGCGAACAAGACGGGGTTGATCGATAAAAGTACGCCTGAAAATGAAAGGATCGTTAGCCCGCTGCTGAAGATCATCAGCAAGAAAGACAGTGTCGTCACGGTAAATGCCCGGATATCTTCCGAAATGCGCTGATCCGGATACGAGAGTTCGCCCGAAACACCGAGGCGGTAAAAGGCTCCGTCAGTAAGATAGAGATTGACGGCGCGACGCGTCAGAAAGTCTCTCCAGGTGAGTGCTAGCCGCTCCTCCGTAAAGCGCGCATAAACCGATGCGATCGTGGAGCCAGCAAACACGAGAAGATAGAATACGGCTTGCCGGGCGAATTCCGCGATCTGCCTGTCGGCGATCGCCGTCATGAAGTTCCGGCCCACGAAGCTGTTCAGCACATTGAGCCCGTTGATCACGAGGAAGAGCGCGACAAGGCTTGCCGTCAGAAGCTTGGCTGCGCCGCCGACTTCCGAGGACATGAAAATCCTCACCGAGCGCAGAAAGCGACCCGCTGTTACCTTGAAAGGAGTTCGCAGCTCTTCCATGCCTCTTCCCCCTCGCGTCGCGCCAATAGCTGAGCTTCACGCTACAGATCAAGCCAGCTCGTGCGACGTAGGTTGGGGGCCTCTCCATCGCCCGCGCGAAAGATGGCCCTGGTCGAAGCCAATAGCCCAGAATCGCGGCGTTGCAGGGCTAAGATTTGAGGTCGTGCGCCTGCCCTGACGCGCGCAGTTCCTTGAGGGTTTTGCCCACGCAACTTCCCCCATCGGATCCGCCGACGGCCTTTGCTTTACCGTCCAGCGTAATCGTGCCCGCAATCCGGTCGGAGGCTGAAAAAGTGGCGGTGCCGTCTTTCGTCACCCTCGACAAATAGAATGCGTGGTAGGTGCCCTTGTATTCACAACTGATAACCAGCGGAAAATCGTCAAGGGGATCTTGTGCATATGCGGATGTACTGGACAGAAGCGACGCCCCGCAAGTGGCGAGCATTGCAACCGATATCTTGAGAAAAGGCGACAGATAAACCATTGATCGAACCCCAACTGCGTGAAGAACGCAAATGCGCAAGGTGTTTCGAAGCATGCATACAAGTGGCTATCAGCTGCGCTGAGTATGTCGCAGCATGCCGCTATTAGGCAAGAAAATTGTGGACGACGACGACACAATTTTACCGGGAAAAGAAACATCGGAAACGACTGGCAAAGAATGCTTCCCGCGCAGCGCCAGCCTCCTTCGCCGGGTTAAGGCACAGGTACTCCGCCGTCCACAAAGTAACAGTGGCCAACGCAATTGGGCTCGCGTCGACCACCGATCTCGGGATGTTGGGGATTCCCGTCGCCGTGGTTAGGCAGGCTGGCTCGCGGTGTCGGCATCGGATGCCGAGCGGCCATCCAGAGCACCACTCCAGAGTGTCAGAACCAGCGCTGCCACGACGAGGATTGCACCAACCCATGGCGTTGCACCAAGCCCCAGCGAGGACTCGACCACCAGACCGCCGATCCATGCACCCGCCGCGATGCCGAGGTTGAAGGCTGCGATATTCAGGGCCGATGCCACATCGACGGCGGCGGGGCGAACCTGCTTTGCCAACTGCACCACGTAGATCTGCAGCCCTGGCACGTTGGCGAAGGAGAGGAAGCCAAGTGCTGCCAGCGTCGGAACGACCAGCCAGGGCGATGCTGCCGTGAAACTGAAGAGCACCAGCACGATTGCCTGGGCGATGAAGAGCCCGGTCAAGGCACGTACAGGGCTGCGGTTGGCGAGCTTGCCGCCGGCGACATTGCCGATGGCGATGGCGATGCCGTAGACCACGAGAACGAGGCCGACGATGCCGGCGGAAAACCCGGTGATTTCCTGCAGAATCGACGCGAGGAAAGTAAAGGCGACGAAGGTACCGCCATATCCGAGCGCTGTCATGGCGAAGACGATAAGCAGGCGACCGCTGCCGAGCACGCGGATCTGGTCGCCGATGCCGGCGGCTGGTGCCTTCTTCAGGTTCGACGGCAGCAACACGGCAATCGCAAGAAAGGCGATTGCGCCAAGGCCGGCAACAGCGGCGAAGGTTGCGCGCCAGCCGAAGACCTGGCCGATCAGCGTGCCAAGCGGAACGCCGGTGACGATGGCGACCGTCAAGCCCATGAACATCATAGCGATCGCCGAAGCACGACGGTTTTCGGGAACGAGGTCGGCCGCAATGGTCGAACCGACAGAGAAGAAGACGCCATGCGCAAAGGCCGAAAGCACGCGCGCGACCAGCAACAGCGCGTAGCTCGGGCTGATTGCCGCCATGCCGTTGCCGATGACGAAGAGTGCCATCAGGCCGAGAAGCAGTGGCTTCCTTTCGATACGTCCGGTCAGCGCCGTCAGCACGGGTGCGCCGAAAGTGACACCCAAGGCATAAACGCTGACGATCAATCCCGCCAGCGGCAGACTGATATGAAGATCTGAAGCGACAGTCGGCAACAGTCCGACGATGACGAATTCTGTGGTTCCGATCGCATAGGCCGCGATCGTCAAAGCAAAAAGAGCAATTGGCATAATGTGCCTCAAATGACTGCCGGCCTGCCGGCGTGGTTGACTGGCGGACATATGGAGGCATTGGATTTCGATGATAAGCGGTCACGTGGTCCAAGGATCTGTGAACCGAATTCACAAAAGGACAAATGAGGACGAAAGGGGCGCCGCGAGATCGGACTGGAGCCGCCCAGAGGACAAGCGGCGTGCACACGTTGCGGTTCGGTAACACTTGCCCAAAACTCGTCGCGGCACGTAGGCGTCTTGCGCGAATTGCACGTAACATCTGCGTGGTTACTGTAAGGTATTTTCACTTTGGCCCGGCCACCGTAAGGTGCTTGCGTTTTCAAACGAGGGGACCGGAAACGTGATCGCTGCCCGCGCTGTTCGGACAATTGCACCGCTGCTCGTCGCCGCACTTCTTGCCGGTTGTGGTCATCCAAGCGGGGTCATGGCACCCATTGCGCTGACGGCGGCCACGCCGAAGACCTCGCAAGTCAGCATGCTGGTCGCCACCACCCGCGAACCGTCCGGCGACCCTGCAACGCTGTTTACCGGCGAACGCAGCCCGAAACCTTACTTGACGGCGGTCGACGTCTCGATACCGCCAAAACGGGAGCCCGGCACCGTCCAATGGCCGAGGCGACTGCCGCCCAACCCCGCGACCGACTTTGCGGTGACCAGCGTCAGAGAGATCGAGACGCAAGCGCAGGGCCGTGCCTGGTTTCGCCAGCATATTCAAGGCGGTCACGCGCTGGTTTTCGTGCATGGCTTCAATAACAAGTACGAAGACTCGGTTTTCCGCCTCGCCCAGATCGTCCACGATTCCGGCATGGAGGCGACGCCGTTTCTCTTCACCTGGCCCTCACGCGCGCAACTCACGGCTTACGAATACGACAAGGAGAGCACCAACTACTCGCGCACAGCACTCGAGCAGGGGCTGCGAACGCTCGCCGCGGACCCGGATGTCAAGGACATCACCATCCTTGCCCACTCCATGGGCACCTGGCTCACCATGGAGTCGCTGCGACAGATGGGCATCCGCGACGGCCATGTGAACAGCAAGATTCACAACGTCATCCTCGCTTCCCCTGATATCGACATTCAGGTCTTCGCAAAACAGTTCGCCGAGATGGGCACGCCGACGCCGAAGTTCACGATCTTCGTGTCGCAGGATGACAAGGCGCTTGCAGTGTCAAGCTTCATCACCGGCAAGGTCTCGCGTTTGGGCTCGATTGACCCGACCGTGGAGCCCTATCGCTCGAAACTCGAAGCTGCCGGCATTACGGCGATCGATCTTACCAAGGTGAAGGGGGAAGGTCTGAACCATGGCAAGTTCGCCGAAAGTCCTGAAATCGTTCAACTGATTGGCCAACGCATCATCACCGGGCAGACGCTGACGGACTCGAATGTCTCGCTCGGCCAAGGGCTGACCGCTGTGGTCGGCGGCACGGTGACAACCATCGGCAACGTTGCCGCCACGGCTGTCGCCGCACCAGTGACAGTGCTTGAGCAGCCGATGCAGGCCAAGAAACGCCCTGCCGATGAAACTCTTCAGGGAGACTTTAAGCCACAGCCGCTTACCCAGTAGGCCAAGGCACTTCTGCTCGCTGTTACGTTTGACGCTCGTTTGTTACGGTCACGTCCTTACCGAGTGACCCTCTTCAGTGGGAACGCGAGCTCGTCGAGAAATGCGACGAGCATTGTGCAGCGCCGGGGCTCCAGCCTGTCCCAACCAGTGGTCATGGCTGGATGCGGCCTTACTTCGCAATGACACCGTTCATCATACCGATGCAGATCGGGAATACGCATATGATGCGCAAATCTGACTTCGGAATGCTCGATAAGGCGCTTGAGGCTGCGGCGCGCAGTTGGTTGCTCGTTGACATGAAAGCAGACTGGCGGAAGATCTACGCGTTCGATCAATGGGCCCCGGCTGGCGCACGTCTGCCAGCCGTCATGCTCCATATCCTCGCCATCAAACGAAAGGAACGGACAATGTCGGAACTCGTTGTCATCGGCTTCGATGCCATGGACGAAGCAGACAAGGTGCTGCTGAAATTGAACAGCCTGAAGAAGGAATACCTCGTCGATCTCGAAGATGCAGTCGTGGTGGTTCGAGACGAGGCCGGCAAGGTCCATCTCAAGCAGAGCCTCAACCTGACGGCGATCGGCGCCACATCAGGCTTGTTGTCCGGCTCCCTCTGGGGCGGTCTTGTCGGCTTGCTGTTCCTCAATCCGCTCGCAGGCTTTGCAATCGGCGGCCTCGTCGGTGCAGGCACCGGCGCGATCTCCGGCTCGCTCACTGACTATGGTATCGACGACGAGTTCATCAGGTCTCTTGGCGGGACCATACCGAATTCCTCCTCCGCTCTCTTCATCCTCGTGCGCAAGGCGCAACCGGAGAAGGTTCTCGCCGAGCTCCAGGGGCTGCGCGGCCGCGTCCTGAAAACTTCGCTGGCGCCGGATCAGGAGGAGCGGCTGCGCAAGGCGCTCTCAGGCAGTTCGAGCGAAGCCGCATCCGCATAATTCAACGAGGCGGCCCCGCTCGCACCGCTGGTGGGATCTGGGGCCGCCATTGAAGCGGGCGTCGGTCGTTCCGGTGGTTTGCGCTTCCTGGAAGGCCGCGCGATATTGCGCCTTCCGATTGGCAGGCAGGCGCGTTCGCGGGGGCGAAACAATGGCAATTATCTCCACTGCGGCAAAGCCTCGGAAGTGGCGAATTCTGGTACTTATCGCTCGCTTCGTCTTCCGGCTTGCAGCCATTGCCTTCGCCGGATGGTTTGCCCTTGCCGCCTTCTATCAGGCGCCTTCTACATGGAAATGGCCAATCATCGCCGCTGGCTTTCTCGTCGGACTGATCGCCATTCTGACTGCCAGGCGGCGCCTGCTTTTCGCCGGTGTGCTTCTACTGGCGGCGATGCTCGCGGTTTCCTACTGGTGGAGCGGCATCAAGCCGAGCAACAACCGGGAGTGGGCGGCCGACGTTGCCCACGGTGTCACCGCAACGATAACAGGCGACCAGATCATCCTGCACAACGTCCGGAACTTTCAATGGCGGACGACTGAAGACTTCGATCCGTTTTGGCAAACCGAGCAATATGACCTCGCCACGCTCCGGTCGGTCGATTTGCTGAACTCCGTCTGGAGCAACCCCGCGATTGCCCATACCCTTGTCAGCTTCGGTTTTGCGGATGGTCGCCATGTCGTATTCTCGGCCGAGATCCGAAAGGAACGAGGCGAGGCATTCTCGGAGATCGGCGGCTTCTTCAAAGAGTTCGAACTGGTGCTGATAGCTGCGGAAGAGAGCGACATCGTCCGCCTGCGCACCAACATCCGCCGGGAGACCGTGTCGCTTTATCCGCTCCGTGTCTCCCCGCAGATAGCGCGCGCCCTCTTCCTGTCCTACCTTGAAAAGGCCAACGCGCTGGCGGCACAGCCCGAATTCTACCAGACGATCACGGCAAACTGCACGACGATCGTCTTCAAGCTCGCCCGACTGATCGATCCCGGCATCCCGCTCGACTGGCGCATCATCGCATCTGGTTACCTGCCGGACTACCTCTACGACCGCGGCCTGGTCCGTACCGACCTGCCTCTCGACCAGGTAAGGAAACAGGCCGCGATCAGCAGCCGGGCACTCGCCGCCCCGGCGGGGAGCGACTACTCGAGGGCCATGCGCTCCACATTAGACGGCGGTTGACAGCGTAAGCTGCGTCAAGTCTCATGAGTTGAGTTTGCGCGAAGATCCTCATCCACTGCGTGCTGCGCGCCGCTGTTACATCGGTATTTGCGATTGTGCACTCGGATCGCGGCATAGTCATATTCATGCAATTGGCGTGCGGGGGCGCGCGCTCAAATGGCCGGCATCAACGCCTCCGTTTCGTCATCACGCATGCTTCCTTTTGGATTGTGGTTAAGGGGTATTGAGAAGTGAAAAATTAACCATAGGCGGTAATAATTTCTTAGAGAATCGCCGAGCATCCCGTTGGAGACCCTATGCACCGATATGCAATCCTTGCCGCACTGTCTGTTCTGTCAGGCTGTGTGAGTGGCCCGGACCATGTACCCCCGGAGATGCCGCTTCCGGCGAAGTTCAGCGAGGGTGGCGCCAAGGACATCGGCGACGTGTCGAC